>DASQGA010000165.1:0-3374 GCA_035632855.1 Gaiellaceae bacterium
CTCGACCACGGCCGAGTGGAGCGAGTCGCTCGTGTAGATCGGCGCCGTGCAGCCCTCGACGTAGTGCACATAGGCGTCCTCGTCGACGATGATCAGCGTTCGCTCGAACTGGCCCATGTTCTCCGCGTTGATGCGGAAGTAAGCCTGCAGCGGCAGCTCGATCTTCACCCCCGGCGGCACGTAGATGAACGAGCCGCCCGACCAGACGGCCGAGTTGAGCGCCGCGAACTTGTTGTCGTTCTGCGGGATGATCGTCCCCATGTGCTGCTTGACGATCTCCTCGTGCTCGCGCAGGGCTGAGTCCATGTCGAGGAAGAGCACGCCCTGCTTCTCCAGGTCCTCCTGGAGCTTGTGGTAGACGACCTCGGACTCGTACTGGGCGCCGACTCCGGCGAGGTACTTCTTCTCCGCCTCGGGGATACCCAGCTTGTCCCAGGTGTCGAGGATGTCGGTGGGCAGATCCTCCCACTTGTCGACCTGCTTCTCGGTCGGCTTGATGTAGTAGAAGATGTTCTCGAAGTCGATCTCGGCCACGTTCCCGCCCCACTCGGGGAGCGGGCGGGCGAGGAAGTAGTCGAGCGACTTGTGCCGGAACTTGCGCATCCAGTCCGGCTCGCTCTTGTGCTCGGAGATCGCCTCGACGAGCTCGTGCGAGAGGCCGCGGCCCGACTTGAAGAAGTAGTTCGCGGCTTCGTCCGGGTTCGAGAAGCCGTACTTGTAGTCGTCACGGATCCCCTTGACGACCTCACTCTCTGTCATCGCCATCACGACTCACCTCCCACCTGGTCGGGAGAGTGGCACGGACCCACTTGCCGCCCGCCGCCTCTCGTGTTTGTCATGATTGTACAGTAGAAACGATTACTATCAGTTACACACCCACGACGTGGATAGGATCTGATCGTGACAAGGACGACGAGCCAGGCAGTCGCTCAGCAGGGTGCGACGCTCCATCGCGCACTGAGCGACCCAAGCCGTGTGCGGATCCTCGAACTCGTGCAGCAGGCTGAGGCGCCTCTCGACGCCCGTGAGCTTGCAACGCGCGTCGGCTTGCACGTGAACACCGTCCGTTCCCACCTTCGCGTCCTCGCCGAGGCAGGCCTCGTCTCGGCACGACGCGAGGAGCGCACCCGCCCGGGCCGGCCACGCGTCCTCTACGAGGCCACGACGGCCGAGGCGCTCGACGCACCCGCGCTCGCCAGCTATCGCCTGCTTGCACAGATCCTCGCCAGCTCCCTCGCTGGCTCAGAGCGCGACCCCAGCGCTCGCGCCGAGGAGGCTGGACGGGCGTGGGGCGCCCATCTCGTTGGCCGGCCGGCACCGTTCACGTCGATCTCGAAGGAGGAGACGATCGACGAGGTCGTTCGTCTTCACGAGCAGTTCGGTTTCAGGCCCGAGCTCAGGCGAGCGAAGAGCGGGCAGGAGCTCGTGCTGAAGCGCTGTCCCTTCCAGGAGGTGGCGACGAGCTACCAGGCCGTCATCTGTCCGCTCCATCTCGGTCTCATTAGGGGAGCGCTGGCGGAGCTCGGGACTGGCGTCGAAGCGGACTGGCTCGAGCCTTTCGCCGAGCCAGGCGCCTGCGTCGGCCACTTGACCGGCGCGTGAAGGGCGTGTGGGGTGCGTAAACCCGGCCGGCTGAGTTTGCGCACCCCACAGGCCGAGATCGACGAGGAGGAAGATTGTCGCCGCCGCGAGCGCGCCGAGCGGCTGCTCGAGGCAGAGGTAGCCAGCCTGCTGGCGGCAGTTCCCGGCGCGAACGAGCTCGAAGCCGTCAGGCGGCGTGAACCGGTAGACGCCGGGCTCGATCCCCGCGACCTGTGGGGTGCCAAAATTCGGTTCCACCTGTAAATCGCCTCACTCTCAGTGTCGGTCCTGAGTTTTGGCTGCGATGATCGAGAAGCAGCCGGGTTCAGTTGTTGGGCTCGGTTGCTGAGAGGATCCTGACAGTGGTCGCGGTTTGGGTCTGACCCGGGTTTTGGCCGGCTTCGTGCCCTGGGGTGTGATCTGTCGGCTCAGGCCGCGGCTGCTGTTGGGCATCCCCAACCGAGCGGAACGTGACCTGATAGGAGCCTGACGCGGTCCCGTCGCAGTGCTGTCCGCTCGCCCGGTCGGGGGTGCCGTCCCACCCACCAGCAAGAGGGAGATGGGCAGTGGCGAGGATCTCACAGCTTGAGCCGACCCGGGTGACCGTCGGAGTGGACACGCATCGAGACGTGCACGTGGCCGTGGCGCTTGATCAGCTCGGCCGCCGGCTCGACCAGATCGAGCTCGCTACCACGAGCGCGGGCTACGAGCGGCTGCTCGCCTGGGCGGAGAGCCTCGGTGTGGTCGAGGCGTTCGGAGTCGAAGGGACGGGCTGTTACGGGGCTGCTCTGGCCCGACACCTGCGCGCCCGCGACCTGCTGGTCGTTGAGGTGATGCGGCCCAACCGCCAGACGCGGCGGCGCAAGGGCAAGTCGGACCCGACCGACGCGGAGGCGGCGGCCCGGGCTGTCTTGTCCACCGAGGCGGCAGGCTCGCCGAAGGCCGGCAACGACCTGGTCGAGATGATCCGGGTGCTGCGAGTGGCCCGCGGCACCGCGATCAAGGCTCGCACCCAGGCGATCAACGCCCTCCGTTCGCTGCTCGTGACCGCCCCGCCCGAGCTGCGCGACCAGCTGCGGGCCCTCTCGACCACCCGGCTTGTCGGCAAGGCAGCCGAGCTCCGCCCCGGAGCGCTCGGCAGCCCGCTCGCCGCCAGCAAGCTCGCGCTCCGGTACCTCGCCCGTCGCTGCCAGACGCTCGAGGCCGAGATCAGAAGCCTTGACGGCCAGCTCGCCCGGCTCACCGCGACTGCCTCCCCACGGCTGATCGGCGCATTCGGCGTCGGCACCGACACGGCCGGCGCGCTCCTGGTCGCCGCCGGCGATAACCCCGACCGGCTTCGCTCCGAGGCCGCCTTCTCGATGCTCTGCGGCTCCTCACCGATCAAGGCCTCCTCCGGCAAGACGAACCGCCACCGGCTCAACCGAGGTGGCAACCGCCAAGCCAACGCCGCGCTCCACCGGATCGTCCTTGTCCGCCTGCGCTACCACCAAGCCACCAAGGATTACGTCGAACGGCGCACCAGCGAAGGCAAAAGCAAACGCGAGATCATCCGCTGCCTGAAACGCTACGTCGCCCGCGAGATCTACGCAGCGCTCACCCAGAGCGGCGACCAGAAGCCCGCCCGGGCCACTTGACATCTATAGGAGCATCACCCCACACGCCTCGGTGGACTCCTGCACGAGTACTACCGAGCAGCAGCTTGAGTGAGCCGGGATTTTGAAACCCCTCAGGCGGCCAAGGCCGCGTCCGACCTCCCTAACACGCCTGAAGTCGGATTCCCGGCTCCCAAG
>DASQGA010000166.1:0-3740 GCA_035632855.1 Gaiellaceae bacterium
ACGGGCTCGTCTACCGCTCCCATCGACAACGCAACCAGGCGCTGCCACACTGGCTCGAGCACTACAACCGACGCAGGCCGCACAGCTCGCTCGGAGACCGGTCTCCGATCAGCCGCGTTCACAACGTCCGTGGGTAGGACACCTAGTAGGCGGAGTATCGTGAGGGCAGATGCGCCGTCTCCGGAGCGGGCTCGTGGTCGGGGCCGTCGCCCTCGTGGCCGTGGCCGCAGCGGTTGACGGCATCCGCGGGGGCGACCCGAAGCCCGAGCCTCGGCATCCTCGAGCCGGCGCCGCCGGCGCGGCCTCCATGCCCGGGTCGGTCTCGGGGACGCTCGTCTACCTCGACGGCCGCTGCCGCCTGCACAGGATCGCTCTTCCAAGCGGAGCCGGTTCGAAGGCGCCCCGCCCGGTGGAGTGCGGGCTCGCCCTCGATCCGTCTGGGCGCCTCGTCCGCGACGGTGAGACCCGGCAGCCTGGCGGCGCCCTCCTCGCAAGCTGCGCGGACGGCCAGGTCACCGTGCGCGCGCCGGGCGGAGAGACGATCCTCCGCCGTCGCGGCTGCTCACCCGCCTGGAAGCCCGACGGCAGCCTCACCTACGTCGCCGGCGGTTCGCTCCGCCTTTCCTCGCGACTCCGCGGCAGGCGGCCCCTTCTCTCTCCCGTAGACGTGAGACGCGCGGTCGGGCTCGCAAGCGCGACTATCGGACCGACAAGACTTCGGGGCGCAGCCTGGCTCGACAACCGGCGCTTCGCGGCCCTGCTGACCACCAACAAACCGCCCGGGCCCGAGGCGCTCGACCTCGTCCTCGTCTTCGAGGGGCGCCGACTCGTGCGCGGAGCGACTTTCCTCGCGTCGCGCGTCGCCGGCCTCGCGGCGAGCCCTCGCGGCGGCCACCTCGTGGTTCGGACGGGACGGGGCCCGCGGCAGGTACTCACGCTCCTCGACCGGGACGGGAACCCGTCCAACCACTCGTTCGTGAACGCCCACGCGATCGCGTGGTCGCCCGACGAGCGCTGGGCGGTCGTGGCCACGCAGCGGAGCATCCTGCTCTTCCGTGCGACCGGGCCGAGTCTGCGCGCCCGCCGGCTTCCGGTCGTTGCGACCGACATCGCCTGGGTACGCTGAAGGTTAGATGGTTGATCGACAATTACCGCACCCTCGGATGGCGGCCCAGACGCAGCGCCAGGCCGCACCCTTGCCCTTGCCTGCGGGCGATGGCACACCCTGGCTTGGTCTGGCCCGTCCCCGCGGGCACGGCAATTACCGACCAGCCATCTACAGAGGGATGTTTCCGTGCTTGCGCGCCGGCCGGCGCTCCCGCTTGGTCAGCGCCGTGGCGAGCGCATCGCAGAGGATCGCGCGGCTGCGCCGCGGCTCGATCACGTCGTCCACGTAACCCCGCTCGGCGGCCGTGTACGGGTTGGCGAACTGGGCCTTGTAGTCCGCAATCAGCTCAGCCCGGCGCGCATCCGGGTCCTCCGCCTCCTCGAGCTCCTTCCGGAAGACGATGTTGACGGCTCCCTCAGGGCCCATGACGGCAACCTCGGCCGTCGGCCACGCAAAGTTGAAGTCGGCGCGGATGTGCTTCGAGCTCATGACGTCGTAGGCACCCCCGTATGCCTTGCGCGTGATCAGGGCGATCTTCGGGACCGTTGCCTCGCAGTAGGCGTAGAGGAGCTTTGCGCCGTGGCGGATGATCCCGCCCCATTCCTGCGCGGTTCCCGGGAGGAAACCGGGGACGTCCACGAACGTGACGAGTGGCACGTTGAACGCGTCGCAAGTGCGGACGAACCGCGCCGCCTTGACCGACGAGTCGATGTCCAGGGTGCCCGCCAGCGCCTTCGGGTTGTTGGCGACGATGCCGACAGGGTGACCGCCCAGCCGCGCGAAGCCGCAAAGGATGTTCTCGGCCCAGAGCTCGTGCACGTCGAGGAACTCGCCGTCGTCGACGATGCCAATGACGATTTCTCGCATGTCGTACGGCTTGTTCGGGTTGTCGGGCACGATCGAGTCGAGGGCGGGGTTCTCGCGGTCGATCGGGTCGGAGGGCTCGAAGTAGGGCGGCGGGTCGACATTGTTCTGGGGGAGGAAGGAGAGGAGGTAGCGAGCGTCCTCGAGGCATTCCTCCTCGTCGCGGGCCGTGAAGTGAGCAACGCCCGACTTGGAGGCGTGGGTGACGGCTCCGCCGAGCTCCTCGAAGGTGACCTCCTCCCCGGTCACGGTCTTCACCACTTCCGGCCCGGTGATGAACATGTACGAGCTCTCCTCGACCATGAGCACGAAGTCGGTCATCGCCGGGGAGTAGACAGCACCTCCCGCGGTCGGTCCCATGACCAGGCTGATCTGCGGGACGACGCCCGACGCCTGGACGTTGCGCCAGAAGATCTCCGCGTAGCCACCGAGCGAGACGACCCCCTCCTGGATCCGGGCCCCGCCCGAGTCGTTGATCCCGATCACTGGGCACCCGTACTTCAGGGCGAGATCCATGATCTTGCAGATCTTCTCGGCGAACGCCTCGGAAAGCGTCCCGCCAAAAACTGTGAAGTCCTGTGAGAAGACGAAGACTTTCCGGCCGAAGATCGTGCCGTAGCCTGTCACGACCGCGTCCCCGTACGGTCTGCGATCCATCATTCCGAAATGAGGATTGCGGTGGCGGACGAAGCGGTCGAGCTCGACGAAGGTGCCCGGGTCGAGGAGCTTCTCCAGGCGCTCGCGGGCCAGGAGCTTCCCACGCTCGCGCTGGCGCGAGACCGAGCGCTCGTCGCCGGCGTGAAGCGCCTCTTTGTGCAAACGCGCGAGCTCGTCGAGCTTTGCCTTCGTCGTATCGGCCGGCGGGCCCGCCTCCGGGGAGCTCGGTGGCTCTCCGCCGCCGGCCGAGTCGTCCGGCGCTGTCTCGATCGTCGAGCCGTCCTCGGTCGTCGCCATCTGCGTGGAGCTTAACTTCGTTGCAGTTCCGGCACGGAGGAGCGCACCACACGCGCGAAACCGAGCGCTACGCTCGATGCGGGGGAAGCAGTAATCAGGGGGCCCCCAGGGGGTACGGTGCGGCGGCCGGGGGCTGGGGCGTGCATCGTGGGCCTCCTCGTTGCGACTTGGTTCTCAGGGCGGACCCCGTACTCTGCCCGCGTGGCCGATTACTACCTGGTCAAGCGCGCACGCGGTTCTGCGTGGGATCACTCGCGGCGGCGGCGCGACCAGGCCGGGTGGGACAAGCACGCGGCCTTCATGGATGCGCTCACGGAGGAGGGCGTCGTCATTCTCGGTGGCCCCGTGGGCGAGGGCGACGGCGAGGACGTTCTGCTCGTCGTCGACGTGGAGAGCGAGGCGGAGATCCGCGCACGCCTCGCCGACGACCCCTGGGGGAACGACATGCTGACGATCAGGAGCGTGGAGCCGTGGTCGGTGTGGCTGCGCGCGACTGAAGGGTTAAGCCCTTAGCGGCCGTCCCACTGTCGGCGCGGGAAGCCTCGACGTTCACCCCTCGTGGTCTCGCCGACGAGTTTCCGTCGAGCGCGCCTGCTTCGTCGCCCCGCCTTCGCCATGACGTTGGCCAGAAACGACGAGGGCCGGCGCATGGCCGGCCCTCGTCGTTGCTGTTGCCTCCCCGGGCCTAGCCTCCGCCCGGCTGGAGGACGCCGTTGACCTTGAGGGCGTACGGCGCGTACTTCGTTATCTGCTCGGTCGGCTCGTCGTAGGTGACGATGGCGGAGACCGTATTGGCCTTACGCACGAGGATGTC
>DASQGA010000167.1:0-3137 GCA_035632855.1 Gaiellaceae bacterium
CCGATACGCGAGGAATACCTGATCGTCGATCGCGGCACGCTAGCGGGCGCCGGCGCTCATTCGTACAGCGCCGGCGACGCCACCGGCGGCTCCGACGAAGCAGCACGCTTCAAGGATCGCTAGCCCGCCGAGCGGCAGCGCGCCCACTCACCCACTCCGTTGAGCGCAGCAGCACCCGCGCACGGAACGCGCGAACGGTTGCGGGAGTCCACTGCGGAGCTCGCCGTCTCCCCGGCATCGAGACCGTGTCCCTGTCTAGCGAACGGACCAGTTCATGGCAACGGATCAGTTCATGGCTGATACAGCTCGTCCGTTTTCGCCGCCATGATGAAATCGTTGCGATGTAGGCCCGTGATCTTGTGCGTCCACCATGTGACCGTCGTCCTACCCCATTCGGTCAGCAGCGCAGGATGATGCCCCTCTTCATCTGCAAGCTCGCCTACCTTCTTCGTGAATTCCAACGCCTGCGCAAAATCGTCGAATGAAAAGACGCGTCTCAGGCGTTTGATTCCATCGAGCTCCACGATTTCCCAGTCAGAGACGTGGGGATGAAATTCGGCGATCTCGGCATCCGTCACGGTCGGTGCGTCCTTGCGGCACGCGACGCACTTCATCTGCGTCAGTGTCTCCATCTCCCTGGCTCCCCTTGAATCGGCTCCTCGTAAGCGGCTTCTCGTAGGTCAGAGTACTGCTCGCGGTAACGGTCCCTGCCGGCTTTTCGAAGTACCGGTAGTCCCGGTCGGGGCGCAAGTTTCCAGACCGGCCGAGATGAGCCGAGAGGCCCGGCCTCGACTTCGAATCTGCGTGCGGAGGTTCGACTCCTCCCGGGGCCATTTCTCGGACAAGCAAGAGGTGTTACGCGGACGCTGCGCCGCCGAATCTGGTAATACTTTCCAAAATGAAGTCAAGGGTGAAAATTCCCCCGACCTGAGCAAACTGGCTTTCCTGCCGGGTCAGAGCGAACATCGGTTCTGCCCCAACGACCAAGGAGGTTACGATGGAAAAGGGGCGGATTGCCGATCCGTACCGTGACCTCGACGTGATTGACGCGCGGGCGCCGCGGTTCAACCAGGCGACGGTGGGGGCGCTTGCCGTGGTCGCGGTGGCGACCGGATGGTGGTGGCTCCTCGCTGCGCTCGGGGCGCAGCTCGTCGTCGGGCTCACCTTCGGCCGGCGGTTCTGCCTGCCGTGCCTCATCTACTTCGAGGTCGTCCAGCCGCGGTTCGGCGAGGGGCGGCTCGAGGACTCGCGGCCGCCGAGGTTCGCGAACAAGGTCGGCGCGGTGATCCTCTTGGCCGCGGCAGCCGCTTACGCGCTGGACGCGACGGTCGTCGGCGTGGGTCTCGGGAGCCTCGTCGCCGCGCTCGCGCTGCTCGCCGCGGCGACCGGCGTCTGCCCGGGCTGCGAGGCCTTCAAGCTCGGTTCGGTCGTGCTCGGCCGGCCGTTCGTCTCGTGCGCGATCCCGGGCGGGTCGGCGGCACCCAGCTCTCAAGAACGAGAGTAAGGGACGGACAATGCGCCGTCTGACAATGTCGTGTTGCTGCTGATCGGCGTCGGCCTGATCGTCGCGCCGCTCTCGATGTCGATGTTCAGTCGCTCGAGCGACGGCCAGAAGATGGTCAACGGCTTCCGGCCGATCATGCAGCCGGCGAGCGTGAAGACGACCGCCATGTACTACAACGACGTTTTCACCCCGCTGCGCAAGGTCGTTCCGCTGATGACTCAGCAGAACATGAACAAGTTCAACGGGTACCTGCAGGGCATCAAGGGCATGGAGAGCGACGCGGCGAAGCTCGTCCCGGCGCTCGCCACGCAGCTCCACATGACGCCGGCGCAGGTGCAGCAGTTCATCGACGCCGAGTTCCCGGCGATGGCGAAGATGCTCCAGGGCCTCCCGCAGATGGCGCGCGACTTCGACGGCCTGCTCGGGGTGATGAGCGCGAACGTCGACATCTTCCAGAAGGTACCGCCGGGGCTCGACCACTACAAGCCGCTGGTGACCACGATGCAGCGCAACGTCGGCACGTACCACTCGGTCGACGCGCTGCCGCGGATGAGCCTCTTCCCCTGGTTCTTCATCGTGCCGGGGATCCTGATCAACCTCGGCTCGGGGCTTCTCTTCGTCGGCGACTGGCGGTCGAAGGGGCTGGCGGCGACTCCGAAGCTGGGGAAGCCGAGTTGACGCCGACGGCGCCCTGCACGTGCTCGCCGAACGCAAGAGCTCTCCGATCTACAGCCCGCACAGCAAGGCGTACGTCCCCGACGCCGTGCGCGTCTTCACTACCCGCGACCCCGACGAGGCCGCCCGCTGGTCGCGCGAGTTGGCCCGGGCGCACGCCGTAGCGCCCCCACAGGGCCATAGGAGCGGCACGCGCGCGTCGGAGCCCCCGGTCGCGACCGGGGTCGCTTGGATCTGCCACCGGCACGCCCCGACTGTCCAGGTTGCGCGGAGCGAGCGCTCGGCGATCCCGGCATGTAGACCACGCTCTTTATGAGGAAGGCCTGTGCTTGAGCCTTACACCGAGCCGCTGACAGAGGTCGAGGAGGGGCTGCGGAGGGTTTGAAAGAACTCCCCTGAGGTCCATAGGCAAGAAGCCCTCCGCACGTGCCGGAGGGAGCCTCCTATGCGGTCTCGGCTGGGAACCGGCCGGCCGCGGAAGGTCCGGCGCACTACCCGACCGGCTACTTCGACTCGCGCGAGCAGATCTACGAGTGGTTCGCTGGTCGCTGAATCGTCTTCATCTGACGGACCGAACGGGTCTCTGCCAGCCGCCGCCTCGCGGTGCGGGCAATACAGTGGCCGCGTGGCGAACGAGAACGTTGAGGTCGCCCGCGGCTATCACGAGCGGACGAAGCACTCCGAGGAGCGGCTGCGCGCGAACCCGCACCACCTCGACTGGGACAACCAGCCGGTCCCGTTCAAGCTCTACCGCGATCTCGAGACGATCCCGCTCCCTCGTCAGCTCGAGCCCGGAACCGCTTCGGCGCTCCGCGCTATCTCGGCGTTGGTCGGGCGAGAGACCGAGCCAACCGAGCAGGTGCCGGGTCTCCAGGCGCTCGCCCGCGTCCTCTACTACTCGGCCGGGATCACGAAGGTCAAGCGCTCCCCCGGCGGCGACGTCTACTTCCGGGCGGCA
>DASQGA010000168.1:0-2930 GCA_035632855.1 Gaiellaceae bacterium
GTGCGGGCGGAGGCCGGCGGGGACGTCCAGGAAGCGATCGACATGACGTACTACATGGCCGGCGAGGGCCGCCGCCTGTTCGGCCAGACGACGCCGTCGGAGCTTCGGGACAAGTTCATGATGTCGACGAGGAACCCGGTCGGCGTCGTCGGTGCGATCACGCCCTGGAACTTCCCGATCGCGATCCCGAGCTGGAAGATCGCTCCGGCTCTCGTCTGTGGCAACACGGTCGTCTTCAAGCCGGCGACGGACACACCGCTTCTGGCCGCGCGCTTCGTGGAGATCTTCGAGGAGGCAGGGCTCCCGGCGGGTGTCCTCAACATTGTCCACGGGAGTGGGGGGATCGTGGGCGAGCGTCTCGTCGGACACCCGGACGTCCCGCTCATCTCGCTGACGGGGTCGCGAGAGGTCGGCGTTCGCGTGATGGAGCAGGCGGCGCCAAACCTGAAGCACGTTCATCTGGAGCTCGGCGGCAAGAACGCGATCATCGTGATGGACGACGCCGACGTCGATCTCGCGGTCAACGGCGTCCTCTGGTCGGCCTTCGGCACGTCCGGCCAGCGCTGCACCGCGGCGAGCCGCGTGATCGCGCATGGCAAGGTCTACAGCCGCCTCGAGTCGAAACTCGTCGAGGCGGCCGAGCAGATGAAGCTCGGAAACGGCCTCGACGAGGACACGGACGTCGGGCCGGTCATCAATCGCGCGGCGCTCGACAAGATCCACTCCTACACGGAGATCGGGCAGGACGAGGGTGCAAAGCTCCTCACGGGCGGCGAGATCGCCACCGAGAACGGCCTCGAGAAGGGGTTCTTCTATCGGCCGACCGTGTTCGGCGACGTCGATCCCCAGATGCGGATCGCCCAGGAAGAGATCTTCGGGCCAACCACCGCACTCATCCGCGCCACAGACATCGACGAGGCGATCACGATCGCGAACGGGATCCCGTTCGGCCTTTCCTCGTCGATCTTCACCCGGGACGTGAACAAGGCCTTCCGCGCCATGCGGGATCTAAACGCAGGAATCACCTACATCAACGCCGGGACGACGGGTGCGGAGGTGCATCTGCCCTTCGGCGGCACGAAGGGAACGGGGAACGGCCATCGCGAGGCAGGGCAGGCCGCGCTCGACTTCTACACCGAGTGGAAGTCGATCTACGTTGACTATTCCGGCAAGCTCCAGCGTGCGCAGATCGACGCGATGGACTCGCCGATGCCGTAAAGGCGCCGGATCGAAGCGCGTGACCCAGCGTCTCGACGAGTTGCCCCTGGGGGACCCCCCGATGGTTACCCCCTGTCGCGACGGTAACGCCGAAGTGCGCGCCTGTGGCGCACGGGGTGTTTCGACTTCGTGACGGAGCAGCGCAAACTCGTCGTTTTCGTGCCGGCGGAGGCTCTCGACGCCGTTCGCGACGCGCTTTTCGGCGCCGGAGCGGGGCGGATCGGGAAGTACGAGCGCTGCTCGTGGTACGCGCCGGGGACCGGCACCTTCCTGGCCGGCGAAGGCGCAGCGCCGGTGATCGGCGAGGCCGGGCTCGAGGAGCGTGTTCCCGAGCTTCGGCTCGAAACCGTCTATCCGGTCAAGCACGAGGCAGCGGTAGTTGCGGCCCTACGTGCCGCCCACCCCTACGAAGAACCGGCCTTCGATCTCTACCCGCTCGCGCCGCCACCGTGAAGGCGCGCCTTTCGACCGACGGCGGCTCGCGCGGAAACCCCGGTCCGGCCGCCGCGGCGTACGTTCTCGAGACCGAGGACGGCACGGTGCTGGACGCGCACGGCCAGAGGATCGGGGTCGCGACGAACAACGTCGCCGAGTACCGCGCTCTCGTCGAAGGTCTTCGTAAGGCGGTCGAGCTCCAGGTCGACGATCTCGAGGTCGTCTCGGATTCCGAGCTTCTCGTGAAGCAGATGAGTGGCGAGTACCGGGTCAAGAACAAGGCTCTCATCGAGCTCTCGCTCGAGGCCGCCCGACTAGCGCGCCAGATCGCATCTATTCGCTACACGGCCGTCCGCCGCGAGCACAACGAACTCGCCGACCGGCTCGTGAACGAAGCCTTGGACAGCAGCGGCTAGCGGCTATGATGACCGACTCGCGGATGTAGCTCAGTTGGCTAGAGCGTCTGCTTGCCATGCAGAAGGTCGTGGGTTCGAGTCCCATCATCCGCTCCTTTGAAAGCCCTGGAAACAGGGCTTTTGTGTTGGCGGGAGAGGCATCATTTCCGGGTTTCATCCCGCATCAATCCCGCAGCAGAATCGCTAGGTCCACCGAAAACGTGCGATTCCAGCTCAATCGCCGCCTGCCGTCCCGCGCCCTTGTAGAGATGGCCGTAGCGCCGTAGGACGAGTGTCCCGCCATCCGAGTGGCCCATCCGCTCGGCGATCACCTTGACGTGGCAACCGGCGGCGATCATCAGCGACGCGCCGGTGTGGCGGAGGTCGTGGAAGGTCAGCTCCGGGATGCCGGCGTGGCAGGCGGCCGACTTGAAGATCCGGCTGTAGAAGTTGTCCGCGTCATACGGCCCGCCCGCCGGGGCGGGGAAGAGGTAGCCGTCGGCGTGAGGCGAGCGCGCAAGCTGCTGCTCGCGGAGCAGGCCGAGCGCGCGCGGCCCGACGTCGACCGTTCGCCGGCCGGCGCGAGTCTTCGTCTTGACGTGCTCGCCGTCTTGGCGCTGGGCGAAGACGGCGATCGAGCCACTCGCGAAATCGATGTCGCTGTCGCGGAGCCCGAGGATCTCGCTCCGGCGGAGCATCGTCAGGATCGCGACGGGCACGATCCGACGGATCTGCTCAGGCATCCAGGACTCGAGCTCCTCGGCTTCGTCCCAGGTCAGGAAGCGCGGCTCGCGCTCGTCGGCTTTGGCGATGCGGATGCCGTAGATCGCGCGGTCGACTTGCTGACCGCGATCCTCGGCCGCTCGCAGGATCCGCTTGAGC
>DASQGA010000169.1:0-4653 GCA_035632855.1 Gaiellaceae bacterium
GAACGAGATTCCGAGCCACTCCAGGTCTCGAAGGATCCCTGCTTCCGACCCCTCCTCGGTCCGCGAGGCGTCCGTGTCGTCGATCCGCAGGACGAGAGCCCCGTGGTGGTCATCCGCGAAGTTCCGGTTCGCGACCGCTGTGAGCGCGCTCCCGAGATGAAGCGAACCGGTCGGGCTCGGAGCGAAGCGAACCCTCACCATGAGCTCAATCTACAGCCGCGTGAACCTTCACTAGAGTCGTGTCGTGGAGGCGGCTCTCCTGGCCTGGTTCGACGAGCACGGCCGCGAGCTCCCGTGGCGGCGAACTCGCGACCCGTACGCCATTCTCGTCTCGGAAGTGATGCTCCAGCAGACGCAGGTGGAACGGGTCGTCCCGCGCTACCGCGAGTGGCTGGCCCGCTGGCCGACGGCCGAGGCGCTGGCCGCTGCCCCCCTCGCCGACGTGATCCGAGCCTGGCAGGGCCTGGGCTACAACCGGCGGGCGGTCAGCCTCCACCGCGCCGCCCGGCAGATTGCCGACCGCGGGTGGCCGAAAGACCTGACGGAGCTCCCCGGCGTCGGCCCGTACACCGCGGATGCCATCTCGAGCTTCGCGCTTGGCCGGCCAGTGCTCCCCGTCGACACGAACGTCGCCCGCGTCCAGGAGCGGACGGGCCAGAGGTTTTCCCATCGCTCCGGCCAGGCCCTCATGGATCTCGGCGCCACCATCTGCCTGGCGCGGATACCGCGCTGCGAGATTTGCCCGCTCGCCTTCGAATGCCCCTCTCGCGGCCGCCGGTACGAGCCGCTGCGAAGGCAAAGCCGGTTCGAGGGGTCGTTCCGGCAGCGCCGGGCAAGCATCCTGCGGCTCGTGGCGGAGGGGCCACGCCTGGTCTCCGAGCTCGACGCTGAGGCCGTGTTGGCACTGGAGCGGGACGGCCTCGTGCGCCGGAGCGGCGAGCTCGTCAAGCTTCCGGGCACGTCAGAGGTCGCGGAGCCAATCCGGCAATCGGCTGTCTGAGACGCGGTAGCTTGCGGGCTCACGCAGCCAGAAGGCGAGCGTAGTCCCACCTCCTACGAGGAGGAAGATCGCCAACCAGAAGCCATAGCGGCGGTCCGGAAAGGGCGGGTGGAAGGGCGTGCTCGTTCCCTGGAAGAGGGCGAGGAGGGTGAGGACGCCGAGAACCGACGCGACCACGGCTCCGACCCAGGTCGCCCGCGATGGGAGCAGCGCGAGGATGAGCGCAAGCGCAGCGAGTGCGAAAGACGGGATCGCCCAGAAGCGCCCGTTTCGCACCACGGTCTCGACGTCGCCCTCGTAGGAAGCATGCTGATACTCCCCGCGGTACGAGGCCGAGTCGGTAACAAGCTGGATCCCAGTCGCATGAGCGCGACGGGGCTCGAATTCGACCGTGAGGAAGGGGAGGAAGAAGCATCCAACCGCCCCTGCGAGGAGCGCTAGCGCCAGGAGCCGAGGCCAGCGCCGAAGCCAGGTCGGCATGGCGATCCGGCTGCTACGCACGGCGAAGAAGAGCGACCGCGTGAGCTGCGAGGCCCTCGCCTCGGCCCGTGAACCCGAGCCCGTCGGTGGTCGTCGCGCGAACCGTGACGCGATCCGGCTCCGTGCCCATGGCTCCGGCCAGCCGAGCGCGCATCTCGGCACGGACCGGCGCGATCCGCGGCCGCTCTCCCACGAGGACGCAGTCCGCGTTCACGAGCTCGAAACCGGCTGCGCGGACGACCTGGCACGCATGCTGGAGGAGGCTGATCGACGAAGCGCCCTGCCACCTGGCGTCGCCTGAAGGGAAGAGTTCGCCGATGTCGCCGAGGCCGGCGGCGCCCAGAAGCGCGTCGATCAAGGCGTGAGAGAGAACGTCCCCGTCCGAGTGCCCGGCGAGCCCCGGCTCGCCCCGGAACTCGACGCCCGCGAGGATCAGCGGCACGGTCTCGCTGAAGGCATGTGCATCGACGCCCATCCCCACCCGCAGGTCGCTCATCCGAGCGGCTCCCGCGGGCTGAGGAGCGCCTCGACGAGCTCGAGATCCTCGGCGGTCGTCACCTTGACCAGGCGCCGGTCCCCCTCGACGATCCTGACGCGGCCGCCGCTCGCCTCGACGAACCCGGCGCAGTCCGTAGGCGATTCGGCCGAGGCGGCGAGAGCCCGCCGGAAGGTGTCCGCGACGAACGCCTGGGGCGTCTGAACTCCGTAGAGCCGGTCCCTCTCTACGGTCTCGATAACCGCGCCGTCAGCCTCGGCCCGCTTCAGGGTGTCAGGGATCTCGAGGCCCGGCACGACTCCGTCCCAGCCCTCCCCGAGCGCCTGGAGCACTCGGTCGATCACCTCGGGCGGCAAGAAGGGTCTCGCAGCGTCGTGCACCAGGACGACGGTCGCCTCGGTCGGCACCTCGGCCACGCCCAGCCGCACCGAGTCGGCCCTCGTCTCACCGCCCGGCACGCACGCGTTCACCTTGCCCGCGCCCAGCTCCTCGGCGAGGAGGATCGCAGGCTCGACCCAATCCTCGTGCACGACGACGACGATCGCCTCGATCCACTCGGAGTCCTCCAGCCGCTCGAGGCTCTCGGCGAGCAGCGGTCGATCGCGCAGCTTCGCAAACGCCTTCGGGCGCTCACCGCCGAGGCGCTCGCCGCGCCCAGCTGCAACCAGGACCGCCCAGACGCCGGTGTCGGACACCGCCGTAGCATGCCGCGCCGCGGCGGTCAGAGGTCGAGCCAGGCGGAGTGCTGCCGCGCCCCGCGCCTAGTGGGAGAGATTGGTGGAACGCCGCTCGTCGTCGGGGTGCGATGGTCGTTCCGAGGCAAGGACGCAGGGAGTGCCGATAGCAGCGCTATCGGTGCGACTGAGGACGCCGCCTCGGGGCGAGCAGCGCGGTCCGACGGCACTGCTGCGTTTCGCCAAGCCCTCCCGCTAGGTCGTTGCCAGCGCAGACTTGCCGACCGCGCTGAGCTCCTCGTCGAGCCAGGCGGTTGCGCCGTCCTCGTCGAAGCCCTTTGCGTACATGAGCTCGCTGGCGAGGATCTTCTTCGCCTTCACGAACATCTGCTTCTCGCCCGTGGAGAGGCCCTTCTCGCTGTCTCGCAGGGAGAGGTTCCGAACGACCTCGGCCAGCTCGAAGATGTCGCCGGTCTTCATCTTGTCCCGGTTGTACTTGAACCGGCGATTCCAGTTTTTCGGCATCTTGGTGCCGTCGCCGTGCAGGACGTCGAGCACCCGCTCGATGTGCTCCTCGTCGATGACGCTCCGGAGGCCGACCAGCTCCGCGTTCTCCGCGGGCACGTTCACGGTCATGTCGTTGTGCTCGATCTTGATGGTCAGGTACACCCGTTCCTCACCCAGGACAGTGCGGGTTTCCTTCTTCACAACCGTGCCTGCGCCGTGGTGGGGGTAGACGACCTTGTCGCCGACTTTGTACAAGCCCTCTCCTCCTCTACCTGAAATGAAAAGCAGTCCGGGACGCCTTACGAACGAGGCCATTCTAGCAGAAAAACTGCCAAAACAGCGACGTTTCCAGGGATTTTCCGGCCGGCACCAGTGTCGGTCGGCGCCATGTCCGCAACGTGCAGGGGTTTTCCCTGAACTACATCTGGAGGTAGCGGTCCACGAGGTTGTGCTCCTGAAGGCGCCGAAGCCCCTCGCGGATCTCGCGCGCCCGGACCGAGCCAACTCCGTCGACGGCCTCCAGATCGCGGTGGCTCGCCCGGATGACGGCGTCGAGAGACTCGAAGTCGTTGACCACGTGGCGGATGACGGCGTCCGGAAGACGAGGGATGTGAGACAGCACTCGGTAGCCACGGGGCGCCACCGTCTGGTCGAGCGGATTCGCGTTGCGCGGGAAGCCGAGGAGCTCGGTCAGCTCCTCGACTTCGAGGAGCTTCTGGTAGGAAAGCTCCGCGAGCTCCTCGAGGATCGCTGCCGCGCGGGCCGAGTCGCCGCTGGCCTCGTAGTCGAACACCACCGCCGCTTTCTCGTTCGGGACGGCTTCCATGAGCTCGTCGAGATGCATACGGATCAGACGGCCTTCCTCGCCGAGCTCGATGCAGTTGCGCTCGACCTCTTCCGCCATCCGCGTCGTCATCTCGGCGCGCTGGGCGACGACGAGAACGTCGTCGAGGGTGACGGCACTCTGGAACTCGAGCGCCGTGAGGCGAGTCAGGCCCTGGTCGAGCCGCTGCCGGTAGGTCTCGAGCGTCGCGAGCACCTGGTTCGTTCGCGCCAGCACGTCCGAGATCTCCCCGAGCTGGTAGCGAAGGTCCCCGAGGAACACGGTCACGGTCTCCCGCTGCTGCGAGATCGAGATGACGAGCGCGCGGGTCTGCCTGGCCACGCGCTCCGCGGTGCGGTGCCGCGTTCCGGTCTCTGACGAAGCGATCGCAGGGTCGGGCATGAGCTGGACATTTGCGTAGACGAGCTTCGAGATGTCCGAGTTGACGATGATGGCGCCGTCCATCTTGGCCAGCTCATAGAGGAGCTGGGCAGTGAAGGGGAGATCGAGCCGCATCCCTCCCGAGAACAGAAAGGCGATGTCGTTGGGCTCGTCGATGACGATGAGCGCGCCGTGCTCCGACCTGATGATGTCGTCGATGCCCGCGCGGAAGGCGGTTCCCGGAGCCACGAGGCCGAGGGCCGACATGAGCTTCTTATCCTTCCGCGGGTCT
>DASQGA010000170.1:0-2472 GCA_035632855.1 Gaiellaceae bacterium
GAACGGGAGCTGGTCCTCCCGGAGCGCTCGCACGTTCGTTCGCTCGAGCACGGTGACCCGGGGATCCCCGCGAAGCCTCGGATGCAGCTGCCCATACCCGACGTCCACGGCGCAGACCCTCGCCACGCCGGCCTGGAGCAGGCAGTCTGTGAAGCCCCCGGTCGACGCGCCGACGTCGAGGCAGTCCTCCCCCGTGACGTCCAGCTCGAAGTGCTCGAGCGCGTTCGCCAGCTTCTCGCCGCCCCTCGAGACGAAGCGCGGCGGGGTGTCGACGGCGAGCTCGGCGGCGTCGTCTACGGGCGTTCCCGCCTTCGTAAACCCGGGCACACGACCGGCGAGCACGAGCGCCTGCGCCTGGGAACGGCTCTGGGCCAGGCCGCGCTCGACGAGGACGACGTCGAGCCTCTTCTTCATGGAGGGAGCCTAGCTCGTCAGGCCCGTCTTTCCCTGATGGCCGATACGAGCCCGGCGAGAACGGCCGTGTCACCCGGGAGGGCCCGGAGGGACGCCCCGACGCGGGCCCGGGCCTCGTCGGCGAGCGCGCGCGCCCGCTCGAGCCCGTGGAGGGAGACGTAAGTAACCTTCCCGGCAGCCTCATCCTTCCCCGGCGTCTTCCCGAGCTCCTCGGCCGTCCCGGTCGCGTCGAGGATGTCGTCGACGATCTGAAAGAGGAGGCCGAGTTCCTTTCCGAACGCGCTCCAGGGGGCCCGCTCGGCGGCAGGCAGCCTGGCCACGGCCGTCGCCATCACCACCGAAGCCTCGAGTAGGCGCCCTGTCTTCAGCTCGTGGAGCTCCTGGAGCCCTTGCTCGTCGAGAGACCCGTTCGTGGTCACGTCCAGGTACTGCCCGCCGATCATGCCGAGGGTGGCATTCGCCAGCTCGCGCGCGACGTCGGGCTCCGGGTAGCGAAGCGCCAGGCGAAGCGCCTCGGCGAGGAGCGCATCTCCCGCCAGGATGGCCACGTCCTCTCCGAAGCGGACATGCGAGCTGGGCTGACCCCGCCTCAGATCGTCATCGTCGAGCGCGGGCAGGTCGTCGTGGACCAGGCTGAACGTGTGCACGAGCTCGAGGGAGCACGCGGCCGGGAGCACCTCGTCCGGGTCACGGCCGAGCGCTTCGCCCGTTGCCAGGCAAAGCACCGGCCGGATGCGCTTGCCGCCACCCAGGAGCGAGTACCGGAGCGCCTCTTCGAGCCGGCCGAGCTCGGCCGCGAACGGAAGCTCGCCCAGGAACAGCTCGACCCGGCCGCGGAGCTCCTCAGGGGAGAGCATCCGGACCTTCCCGCTTCGCCCGGTCGATCTCCGACTGGACCTGTTTCGCCAATTCGGCCATGTCGGCGAGCTTCTCGACAGCGACCTCCGAGTTCTCCGTCTTCTCCAGCTCGGCGAGGGTTGTTTCCAGGCGGGCGAGCAGCTCCTGAAGACGAACGGCGGATTCTGGCTCGCTCATGCGGCCTCCTTCGCGAGCTGCCCCAGGATCCCGTTGACGAGGCGGCCCGCATCGGCCGAGGAATACCGCTTGGCGAGGTGCACGGCCTCGTCGATCACGACTTCCCGGGGTGGATCCCCACGATCGAGCTCGGTGAGGGCGATCCGGAGGATGTTCCGCTCGAGCGCGCCCAGCCGGTCCGCAGGCCAGCCGGTCGAGGCTTCGGAAATGCGCCCGTCGAGACTGCCGGCATGCGAGCTCGTCGCCTCGGCGAGCTCTATCGCGAATGGATCGACTTCCCCCTCGAAAAGCGACGCGAGCGGCTGCCCGGTCAGATCCCACTGGTAGAGGAGGAAAAGGGCGGTGCGGCGTGCCTCGCGGCGGCCGGTCATGCCGGGGCGGGACCGAGGGCGGAAAGAGAGCGCGCCGCCTTCTGGATGAAGGCGGTCGTGTACTCCCCGCTCGCGAAGTCGTCGTTTTGCACAATGTCCAGAGCCAGGTCGCGCGTCGTCGCAACTCCTTCGAGCTCCAATTCTGACAGCGCCCGGGCCGCCCGGCCGAGCGCTGCCGGGCGATCCTCCGCCCACACGATCACCTTGGCCACGAGCGAGTCGTAGAAGGGTGGGATCACGTAGCCCTCGACGACGTGCGTGTCGACGCGCACTCCAGGCCCGAGGGGCGGGCGGAAGCGCGTCACGCGTCCAGGTGAGGGCATGAAGTCACGGGAGGGATCCTCGGCGTTGATCCTGAACTCGAGCGCGTGGCCGCGGAGCTCAGCCCGCCCGGTGGCCCGGAGCCCTTCGCCTGAGGAAACCCGGAGCTGCTCCCGCGCCAGGTCCACTCCGGTCAGGACCTCCGTGACCGGATGCTCGACCTGGAGCCTCGTGTTCATCTCGATGAAGAAGAAATCGTCTTCCGCCAGGAGGAACTCGAGCGTGCCCGCTCCGCGGTAGCGAAGAGTCTCGCTCGCGCGGCGGGCAGCGTCTTCCATCGCCTCGCGCAGGTCGGGAGAAACGGCCGGCGAGGGTGCCTCCTCGATGAGCT
>DASQGA010000171.1:0-3050 GCA_035632855.1 Gaiellaceae bacterium
GTTGGTGACGCGACGCGGAAGCTCTGCGAGCAGCGCGTCCATGAACTCGCGCGTCGTGGAGGCGACTCCGGAGGCGACCATGTCCGGCGTGCACGCCCCGTCGGCGACCGCACCGGCGACTGCCTCGGCGAGCGTTGCGGCCGCGCTCGGCTCGTGCAGGCCTTCGTCGAGCATGAGCGACGCGGCGAGAAGCATCGAGCAGGGATTTGCAACCCCCTGTCCTGCTTCCTCGCTCGCAACGCAGCCGCCCGGGGAGAAGACACCGGGCCCTTGACCCAGGAGACCGTGAGCGACGACGCGGTGTCCGAGCTCGCTCGAGGCGACGATGCCGGCGAGAGCTTCGCCAAGGGCAGTTGTCGTGATCGCGACGTCCACCGACTCCGCGTCGAAGGCGAGGCGCGGCACGGCATCGGCCACGCCCACGTGCTCAACGAGGACGCCGTCGTACCGGGCCGAGACGCGCTCGACGAGCGAGCTCCAGCCGGGGTCTGAAGTGACCGAGACAAGCCTGGCGCTTCCTGCGACCGCGGTCCGGAAGGCACGCTCGACCGTCCACTCGGAGACGTCGTCTGCGAGCGGGGAGAGGACGGAGACGTCTGCCTGGCCAGCCGCGCGGATACGGGTGACGTGAGCGCGGAGGTCGAGTTCGGCGACGACACCGGCGAGCGCCGGCTCCTCAGCGGCTGCGACGAGCACGGCGTCCGCAGCCAAGTACGCCGCCCGCGTCGCCGGGGGGAGGTGATGCCCCGACCTCGAGAGCGCCTCGCCGCCGAACGGGACGTGCGTCTCCTCGACCGAGAAGCCGTGGTGGCGAGAGACCGCAGCAACCGCGCGACTGGCCTCGGCCATGACCTCCGGGCCGACGCCGTGCCCTGCCAGGCAAGCGACCTTGTAGTTGCGCTTCCCGCTCGGTGTCATCGGACTCCTACCTCCGTGAAGACGTCGTGGACGGATACGTGCTTCTGTGTATCGGCGAGACGCTTGAAGCGCGCAAATGCGTCGTTCAGCCCCTCGCCTTCGAGGCGGTAGCCGAGCTCGGCACACGCGAGCGCGAAGGCATGGCGGCCCGAGTGCTTTCCGAGCGGCAGCGTCATCCGAAGGCCGAGCTCCTCCGGGTCCATGATCTGGTAGGTGGCCGAGTCCTTCAGCATCCCGTCCTGGTGGATCCCAGCCTCGTGCGCGAACGCGTTCGCGCCCACGATGGCCTTGTTCCGCTGGAGCGCGTAGCCCGTCAGCCGCGAGACGAGCAGCGAGGCTGCCCCGATTTCACGCTGGTTCACGCCCGTTTCGACCTCGAAGGCGGACCGACGCACCTTGAGCGCCATCACCACCTCCTCGAGCGCCGCGTTTCCGGCCCGCTCGCCGAGCCCGTTCAGCGTGCACTCGATCTGCGTCGCGCCTGCCTGCACCCCGGCGAGAGAGTTCGCAACCGCGAGCCCGAGGTCGTTGTGGCAGTGGATGGACAGCGAGACTTCACGGAGCTCGGGACAGAGGTGCTGGACCTCGAGCAGGAAGGACGCGTGCTCCTCGGGTAGGCAGTAGCCGACCGTGTCGGGGAGGTTGATCGTGGTCGCACCGGCGCGGATCGCCTCGCGCGCGACCTGGGCCACGAAGCGCGGGTCGGAGCGGGTGGCGTCCTCACAGGAGAACTCGACCTCGTCCGCCAGCTCCGCGGCGTAGCCGACCGCCCAGCGCGTCTGCTCGACAACCTCGCCCGGCTCCAGACGGAGCTTCTTCTCCATGTGGATCTTGCTGGTAGCGAGGAAGACGTGGAGACGCGAGCGCCGCGCGCCCGCGAGCGCCTCGGCCGAGGCGTCGATGTCCTCCTTACGCGTGCGGCAGAGCGAAGCGACGGTCGTGCGCTCGACCACGCGCGCGACTGCCTGCACCCCTTCGAAGTCGCCTGGCGACGAAACGGCGAAGCCCGCCTCGATCACATCGACACCGAGGCGCTCGAGCTGCTCGGCGATCTCGGCCTTCTCGTCGGGCGCGAGCGCGATCCCCGGCGACTGCTCGCCGTCGCGCAAGGTGGTATCGAAAATCGTGATCCTACGGACTGACACTTGCTCCTCCTCGTGGTTTGAACCCCTGCACCGGAGACGCACGTCTCCCGTGATCCGGTCGGCGTGTGCGCCTGCACGGCGCGTGATCGCGTACTCCCCCTAGAGGGGGAGAATCACGGCGAGGAGAATCGTGTCGAGGCAGAGCGGCGCCCCGGCCAGGCCGGTGCGCGCAGAACGGGTGGAGTCGAGCCTCGTCACGTTAGTAAGCAGTGTGGCGAGAGTTCGGTAGGTTTGTCAACCCCCGTCCGAGCAGCGCTTGGCTCTTTAGACGCGCGCCGGTGCGGTCTGTCGCCGCCAGGTGGCCAGCGGGCGCAGGAAGAAGGCGAGCGCGACGACGAGGAACGAGAGCCACGCGACGACCTCGAGCAGCGAGGGGTTCCCGTTGTAGCCGAAGAGCGCCTTCAGGAAGAGGCCGACGTTCGAGTCCTCGCTGACGAACCCGTTCGTGTCCCAGACGTGCTCGACGGTCAACGGCAAGAGCCCGGCTTCCTGGAACTCGTGGATCCCGTGTGCGAGGAGGCCGGCGGCGAACACGATCAGGAGGATTCCCGTCGCGGTGAAGAACTGGCGCAGGTTCAGCCTTCGCGACCCCATGTAGAGCGCGACGCCGAGCGAGATCGAGACGACCAGTCCGAGGACCGCGCCGACGCTGGTCGAGAGCGGCGTCGAGCTCTCGCTGATCGCAAAGAGGAAGAGAGCCGTCTCCCAGCCTTCCCGTAGGACCGCGAAGAAGACCACGGATGCGAGCCCGACTGCGGAGCCGGCCGCGATCGCGCCCTGGAGGCGAGTCTCGAGCTCGCGCTTGATCCCCATTGCCTGCTTTCGCATCCAGAAGATCATCCACGTGAGAACCGCGACGGCGGAGAGCATTGCCACGCCCTCGAAGATCTGCTCGGCCCGGCCTTCGAGCGCCCCGACGGTGAAGAACAGCGCCGCGCCGGTCACGGCCGAGACGAGGACGGCGGCTGCGGTGCCGGCCCAGATCGT
>DASQGA010000172.1:0-4244 GCA_035632855.1 Gaiellaceae bacterium
CGACTCCGGCCGCCCGAAGGCGGCCGGATCGGACGGTCGAAGGCGGTGGACCCTAGAACTCGTCCTCGGTCTCCTCGGGATCGACAGGCCAGGAAGCCGTCTCGGACTCGAGCGAAGCGAGCACGAGCTCGCCCTCTAGGAGGGTGCAGTGCATCTCGACCTCCTCGTAGAGGACGAAGCCGCTCAGGTCGGCACCCTCGGGAACGACGCACGACACCTTCGCGCCCTCGTCCGGCCTCACATAGACGCGGCCCGCCTCGACGCCTTTGTACATGCCGACGACGACAACGCCGTCGTCGTCGAACTCCACGCCACCGTCATCGTCGTCCTTACCGACGTCGCCGCGGCTGCTCACGAGGGTGAACGAGCCGTCCTCGCCGATGGAGACGAGGAGCACGACCAGGTCGCCGGGCTCGTAGGTTGGCACTTCGACCCCGTCAGGAACGTTGACGATAACCAGGCCGCGCTTCAGCACTGCGATACGCAGCACGCCGTCGGAGGCGTCGAGGAAGATCCCCTCGAGCTTCATGGCGTCGGCGTGACCGGTCTCCTCGCAGTCGACGGCCCTCAGGTGGCCCGCCTTCACCCTGACGAGACACTCGACTTCGTCACCAGGATCGTGGTGCTCACCGCCCCGCATCGAGAAGACGGTTCCGCCGCCGGAAAGAATCGTGCGTCCGCGGTTTCCCCGCTGGCGCACGACCACCGCGTCCAGGAGCGCCAGCTTGGAGCGACCAAGCCTGCGAACCGACCGGGAGCGGAAGGTTCCGTCGGAGAGCCGCAGGCCGCGGACAGCGACCTTGGCACCAACGCGAAGAGAGCCGAATCGGGCCGGTGCGCGGACCGTTCGCAGGGTGCCGCCCGGCGACGCCGTGACGAAGGCCTGGCGGGCTCTGTCTTTTGCGACGACGACACCATTCCATTTCGCCGCGGCCGCGACCGACGGCAGCGCCATCAGGGCCGCAAGGGCAACCAGGTACACAAAGCCTCGTTTCATGTGACTCCTTCGTGATCCGCAGGGATTGGGCCCGGAGGCCTGAGCACCGTTCCTATCGGGCCCCTCTCAGCGGCAAATGACCTCTCTCCCTCGAACGGATTACCCTGCCGCGTGTCCTCCTGGGTCAGCGTGGGAGTGCTCGTGGTCGGGCTCGTGCTTGTCGTTGCGGGCGCTGAGCTCTTCTTCGACGCCCTCCTCGTCGCGGCCGGCCGTCTCGGCGTCTCGGCGTTCCTCTTGACCGTGGTCGTGTCGGGCTTCGAGCTCGAGAACCTCGCGGCCGGGATCGCTGCGAATGCGAAAGGGCTTCCGGATGCCGCGGCCGGTACGTTCCTCGGAGGAACGACCTTCCTCGCGCTCGGGGTCGCCGGGGTCGGGGCGCTCCTGTCTCCACTCCGGGCCCGACCACCCGGGCGGGCACTCGTCTGGACGGCCGTCGCGGGAGTCCCGCTGCTCGCGCTCGGCCTCGATGGACGCCTGACCCGGCTCGACGGCGGCATCCTCCTCGCCTGGTTCGGCGTCGCCCTGACCGTGGTGGCGCGGGCCGGCGTCACCCTCGACGCAGAGCCCACCCCTCCGCGCGGAAGGTACGTCATCCCCAAGCTGCTCGCGGGCCTCGGCCTGCTCGCCGCAGGCGGCGAGCTCCTCGGAGAGGGCCTCCGGCGTGTCGTGGGCAACTTCGGGATCTCGGAGGCTCTCCTCGGGAACACGGCGGTCGCCGCGAGCGTGGAGGCGGAAGAGGTCGCGCGGGTCGCAACGCCAGCACGGCGGGGACGGCCGGACATCGCGCTCGGCAACGTCCTCGGCACGATCGTCCACTTCGTCGGCTTGAACGCGGGCGTGATCTCCCTCGTGAAGCCGATCGAGCTGAGCGATGTCTCGGTGCGGCTCCACCTCCCGGTCGCCGCAGCCAGCGCGCCCGTCCTAGCGGGAATCCTGGCCTGGCGAGGCGGGCTCGGAAGAAGCGAAGGTGCGTTCCTGGTCGTCCTCTATGTGGGCTATGTGGTGGCCTCCGTCCTGGCGGCGGTGCTCGCCTAAAGTGCCGGCAAGATAGGGACGTGGAGTACCGCCGCCTCGGCAGCAGCGACCTGCGCGTCTCGGAGATCAGCCTCGGATCGTGGCTGACCTACGGTGGCGGCGTCGAGCGCGAGCAGGCTGAAGCATGCGTGGAGAAGGCCTTCGAGGTCGGCATCAACTTCATCGATACCGCGAACGTGTACGGGCGTGGGGAAGCCGAGACGTTCCTCGGTGAGATGCTCTCGGGACGCGAGCGCTCCTCGTACATCCTCGCCACGAAGCTCTACTTCCCGATGTCGGAGACCGATCGCGGCCTGTCGCGGGAGCAGGTAGAGAAACAGGTTGACGCATCACTCGAACGCCTTCGCACGGACTACGTCGACCTCTACCAGTGCCACCGCTACGACGCGCAAACGCCGCTCGAGGAGACGATGCAGGCTCTCAGCGAGGTCGTCCGCGCGGGCAAGGCCCGCTACATCGGATTCAGCGAGTGGAGCGCGAAGCAGATCCAGGCGGCGCTCGACCTGCCGGGTGTCGCGAAGTTCGTCTCGAGCCAGCCGCAGTACTCGATGCTCTGGCGGAGGCAGGAGCGGGAGATCTTCCCGCTCTGTGCGAGGAACGGCATCTCGCAGATCGTCTGGTCACCGCTGGCACAGGGGGTGCTGACGGGGAAGTACCGGCCCGATGACCCGCGACCCGCAGGCTCGCGCGCGACGAGCGCGGCCATGGGCGGCTTCATGGATCGCTTCACCTCCAGCCCGGTATTGGAGGCGGTGGAGCGGCTCCGCGCCGTCGCGGAGGAGTCGAACTTGACGCTGCCCCAGCTCGCACTGGCCTGGGTGCTGCGGGAACCAAACGTGGCATCCGCGATCGTGGGCGCGAGCAGGCCGGAGCAGGTGGAGGCAAATGCCTCGGCGTCGGGGATCACACTCAGCGAGGACACGCTCCGAGCAGCCGACGAGGCCCTCGGCGAGGTCGTCGAGCGCTAGCTCGGGCCGGACTAAGACGCCCGCGGTGCTTCGTAGCCGACCGGCGGCGTGTCGTTGCCCTCCGGATCGCGGACGAACGCCCCGCCGTGCGTGCCGCGGACGAACCTGAATCCGGTCTTGCGCTCCTTCGGGGTCCGGCCCCACAGGCGCTCTTCGATCACCTCGAAAACGTAGGTCCGAACGTCTACGGGATCAGCTCCGAGCAGCTTGGCGAGCCGCTGCTCGAGATCCACGGACTCCCGGGAGAGCATGTGCGCAAGTAGAGCACTCGTGTCGGCCGTTGCTCGAGCTCGAGCTCGGCCGTGTCAGCTAGACGTCCGCGTCGAAGTGACGCTCGAGGTAGCGCTCGACGTCGGGGCCGTTCGGGTTGGCGAGCACGTCCTCGATCCAGGCGCGGCGCTCGAAGTCGATGATCCCGATCTCCCAGACACAGCCGGCCGCGGGATCGGAGATCTGCGCCATAGCGTTGGGATCGTCCTTAGGGCCGAAGTAGATGCGCTGGTGCAGCTCGTTTTGCGACTGCCACCAGTAGAAGAGGGCGATGCACGCCGTGGCAGCGTCGTGCGCGATCACGAAGCCGGTCCCGTGGCGCTGGTCGGTCACCGCCGGCTGCGGGAAGGCGTCGCGCGCGAGCCGCGTCGAGGCCTCGACGAACTCGGGGCGCGGCATGTTCCCGTTCGTCGCGATGCCGTAGAGCTTGAGCCGCCATTCCCCCAGGTCCTCGCGCCGAATGAACCGAAGGTGGCGCGGCCGGTACGGGGTCTCAACCCGGATGAGAGCTGGCTTGTCGATCGCGCGCACGAGTCGACGAAAAGCGTACCCGTGCAGCCACGCGCCGCCGACTGCGCCTAAAGATCATGTCAGGACGAGGCGAGTTCCTCGAGCCGCCGATGCGCGAGCGCCACCGCCATCGCGCCCTCCCCCACGGCCCCGGCGACGCGCTTGGTCGAGCCGCTGCGGACGTCGCCGGCGGCGAAGAGGCCCGGGACGCTCGTCTCGAGGGCGAGTGGGTCGCGTTCGAGCGGCCATCCGGCCGGGCGGCTGCCGCCTACGAGGAGGTCCGGGCCCGTGAGGGGACGTAGCCCGCGTCGCTCAATCGGACGCCCGCCTCGTCGGCCCAGCCCGTGTTCGGCACGCCGCCGATGCACAGGAACAGGGCGCGCGCCGCGAGCCGGTCGGCCCTTCCCTGAGCGTCCGCGTCCGCGACCGTGACCGCGACGAGGTTCGTCTCGTCCGCGTGGACC
>DASQGA010000173.1:0-5119 GCA_035632855.1 Gaiellaceae bacterium
GATCACTGTTCGCTGCTTCTCGTCGAAGCGCTCCTCGCGGTAGTTCGCAGTGATGGCGCCGGCTCCGATGTTCGTGTCTTCGCCGATGTCCGCATCTCCGATGTAGGAAAGATGAGGCACCTTGGACCGTTCCCCGATCTGCGCATTCTTGATCTCGACGAACGTACCCGCCTTGACGCCCGCGGCGAGCACGGAGCCCGGGCGGAGGTAGCAGAACGGGCCCACCGTGGCACCCTGCCCGATCTCGGCGTCGACCGCAACGACGTGGGGCCCGATCTCCGCCCCGCTACGGACGACCGTTCGGCCGCGGAGGACGGTGAAAGGCTGGATGACCGCATCGGGATCGATCACGACGTCCGCCTCGATCCACGTGGTCTCCGGATCGACGACGGTGACGCCCGCGAGCATGTGGGCGGTCAGGATCCGCTTGCGGAGGAGAGATGCGGCGAGCGCGAGGTCGGCGCGGTTGTTCACGCCTTCCGCGACGTCGGGATCGGGAGAGCGGTAGACGACTGCGCGCCGCCCCTCCTGTACGAGCCGCGCGATCGTATCCGTCAAGTAGAGCTCTCCCTGGGCATTGTCCGTCCCGAGCTCGCCGAGCGCCCACCAGAGGTCGGGCGCCGAAAACACGTAGACCGAGGCGTTCAGCTCCCGGATCTCTTGCTGCTCAGGCGTGGCGTCCCGTTCCTCGACGATCGCGGCCAGCTCGCCCCTCTCACCGCGCACGATGCGCCCGTACGGGCGGTGGCCCTCGGGCTCGATTGAGCGGAGGGTGATGGCCGCTCCTTCGTGACGGTGCTCGTCGACGAGCTGGTCGATCGCCTCGGGTGTCAAGAGGGGAGAGTCCCCGGCGAGGACGAGAATGTCGCCCTCGAAACCCTCCAGAGCCTGGCGGGCGGCCGCCACCGCATCGCCGGTGCCGCGCGGCTCCTCCTGCACGGCGACCTCGACGTCCGGGAACGCGGAGGCGAGCTCAGCCACGCTCTCGGGCGAGGAGACGAGGACCAGCGGGGACGGCTCGGCGGCGCGCACCGCAGCGAGCGCCCAGGCGACGAGCGGGCGCCCGAGGAGCGGGTGAAGGTGCTTGGGCGTCGCGGATTTCATCCGCGTGCCGAGGCCGGCAGCCATGACGACGGCTGCGAGGGGTTGCGTCAATGGGCGTAGGTCATTCGCCGGGGCCGAGCGGCGATTATGGCTGATCCCCCGCGAACTCGGCGACCAGGCTCGGGTGTCCTAGGCTGGGGCGGGAGGATTCGAACCTCCGATCACGGGACCAAAACCCGCTGCCTTACCACTTGGCTACGCCCCACTGCCACGTGAAGTCTAGAACGACGTTCGCCGCGCTCAGCGCCGGTCGATCAGGAGCAAGACGACCATCACGAGCGCGAAGATGACGATCGTGACGATCGCGATGGTCGTGGCCAGGACGAGCAGGAGCGGCATGAGCACCGGCACCGTCTGGGACAGAGCAGCCGTCCACGCCACCTGGCGGACGGTGGGGTTCCGCACCTTCCGGCGCACGACCAGGTAGAGGGCGAGGACCAGCGTTGCGATGCCGATCGCCAGGAACCACGACAGGACGTTCGCGACGATGAGGATCGTCTCGACCACCGCGATTGCGAGCGCGATCCGGAAGCGGTTGGCCCTGAACCATCTGGTTTTTCGCGTCGTCCCGTGCTCCAGGACGGGATAGCCCGTCATCTGGTCGAAGCTACCAGACCGGCACCGTCACCCAGGAGCGGGCACGCCGGGCGATTCCCCGGGCCGCCGCACGCGCCTGTGCCCGGTGGCTGAAGAGGCCGTACACGGAAGGGCCCGCTCCGCTCACGTCCGCCCGGAAGGCGCCTGCTGCTCGGAGCTCCTCGGCGATCTCTCCACCGCCCGCCGCCGAAGCCAGGTCGTTCGGCGGGAACGCCGCGAAGTCGCGCGGCCGCCGGCAGCCCTCGAGCGCCTGGAGGAGGGCGAGGCGACGGGCCTCGAAGCCGGGTCCGCCCCCGAGCTCGTCGAAGCGCCGGTAGACCTCCGCGGTCGATGGCTTCGCGGCTCGAAGGGGCAAGGCGACGACGAGCCAGTAGTCCTGGGGAAGATCGAGCCGCCGCAACCGCTCGCCTGCTCCCTCCGCGAGCTTCGGCCCGGGCTCGAGGAAGAAGGGGACGTCGGACCCGACGCCCGTGGCGAGCTCGGTGAGTGCCTCCAGCGCAAGAGGCTCGGCGAGGATCTGATTCGCGAGGACGAGAGCCGCGGCTGCGTCGGCGCTCCCGCCTCCGAGTCCCGCGGCCACGGGAATCCGCTTCTCGATCCGGACCCGCCAGCATGGCTCAACACCGGCCGCCGCCGCCAGTCGCTCGAGCGCGTCCGAGACCAGCGTGTCGTCGGAAAACCCCTGCACCGACAGCGCCTCGTCCCGCTCGAGGCTCAGCCGGTCGAGAAGGTCGATCCGTTGCAGGACCGTCGCCACCTCGTGGAAGCCGTCCGGGCGGGTTTCACCCACCACCAGTGCAAGGTTGATCTTCGCCGGGACGACCACGCGGGTCACGGCGGTGCGAGCTGCTCGGCCAGTCGAAGGAACTCCTCCGGATCCAGCGCCTCGGCGCGGACTCCGGCCGAGCGGCCGATCGCCTCGAGCGCCGCTGCACTCCGCGCCCTCGAGGCGAGGCCGGCGAGCTCGAGCGAGTTCGCGAACGTCTTCCGCCGATGCGCGAAGGCACCCTGGACGAACCGCTTGAGAGGCTCGTACTCGGTGCCCCAGGTACGGGTTCGCTCGAACGCGACCAGGGTGGAGTCCACGTTGGGAGGCGGACGGAAGACCGTCCGCGCGACCGGATGCGAGCCGGTCCGGGCCGCGGTCAGCCGAATGAGCACCGAAACGGCGCCATAGCTCCGCGTCTGCGGCTCGGCGAAGAACCGGTCGGCGACTTCACGCTGCACCATCACGCACCAGCGTTTCACCAGCGGCAGTCCGTCCAGGGATTCGACCACGACCGGTGTCGCAACCTGGTACGGAAGGTTCGCCACAAGCTTGGTGGCCGGCGGTTCGAGCGCAGCGAGCGGAAGCGCCAGCGCGTCTCCGAAGACGAGATCCACGTGCTCGTACCCGGCGACGGCGTCCCGGAGGTGCGGCTCGAGGCTCCGGTCGACCTCGACTGCGTGGACGTGCGTGACCCGCTCCGCCAGGTAACGCGTCAGGACACCGAGCCCGGCGCCGATCTCGAGGACGACGTCGTCCTGGGCGAGCGCCGCGAGGCGGCCGGCGACTCCGAGGATGTTCTCGTCGGCGAGGAAGTGCTGGCCAAGCTCGCGGTTCGGCGTCACCGGGTAGCGGCTCATAGGCCGACCCTTGGCCTATGAGCGTGTGGAGGGGGTGTGGGGGAACCGGGAGGTTCCTCCACAGGATCGAAGAAGGGGGCTCGTGGGGGAAACATGGTTTCCCCCACGGGAGCGAGCCGGAGGCGAGGGACGCTCATGGGAGCTCGAAGGCTTCCGCCGCGTTCGACTCGATCTGCCGGCCGAGCTCTTCGACGTCCTCTCCCCGCGCCTCCGCGAGCACCGCGTACGTGTGGGCGACGTGAGCCGGCTCGTTCGGCCGCCCGCGCACGGGCTGGGGCGCCAGGTAGGGGCTGTCCGTCTCCGCGAGCAGGCGGTCGGCCGGGACGCGCTCCGCGGCCCACCGGAGCTCGGGCGCCTTGGGATAGGTGACGTTGCCGGCGAAGGAGACGTACCACCCCGACTCGAGCGCGGGCTCGAGGAGGGCCGTCGACGAGAAACAGTGGAGGACGACTCGCGTGTCCGGCACGAGGTCACGCAGGACGTCGAGGGTCTCGTCGTCGGCCGCTCTCGTGTGGACGACGAGCGGCTTCTCGAGCGCCTCCGCGAGACCGACCTGCGCCCGAAAGAGCTCGGCCTGGCGGTCGTGGGGCGCGTAGTCCCGGTAGTGGTCGAGGCCGGTCTCCCCGACCGCCACGGCCCGGGGGTGCCCGAGGAGCTCGCGCAGCTCGCCGAGCTCCTCCTCCCAGGCCTGGCCGGCCTCGTGCGGATGGAGCCCGAGCACCGCGAAGACGCTCTCGTGCCGGTCGGCGAGCTCGAGAGCGCGGCGGCAGGAGGCGATCGTCGTCCCGACGGTCACGACCCGGGTCACACCCGCCTCCCGGGCCCGAGCGAGCGCCCCGTCCGCGTCGTCGAGCGCGTCCAGGTGCGCGTGCGTGTCGATCACGCCGCTGCGGCCCGTTCCATCCGGTCGAGCTCGTCCGCGACCACTTCGTCGACGTCGAGCTTGCGGAAGAGTGGCACCGGCTCGGCGAGCTTCTGCCCCGACTCGAGCTCGCTCGGCGCCCAGCGGCCGACCCAGCTTGCGTAGTCCCCCGTGAGCACCTCGTGCGTGCCTCCGGCCTCGATCTCGGTCCGGAACTCGAGCGGCCCCGCGATCCACCCGTCGTGTCCGAGCAGCTCGTGGAGGCGTTGGCAGGAGAAAGGGAGAAAGGGCGTCAGGAGCGTTTTCAGGCTGTCAACGCAGCGAAGCGCGACGTAGAGCACAGTCGCCGCCCGCTCCGGGTCAGTTCTGATCGTCGTCCAAGGCGCCTGCTCGCTCGTGTACTGGTTGGCCCGAGCCGCGAGGCGCATCGCCTCGCCGAGCGCAGCCTTGAAGCGTGCGCCCTCGATGTGGTCGCCCACGTCGGCGAATCCCTGCTCGACCGCAGCTAGCACGTCGCGGTCCGCCCCGGTCAGCTCGCTTGGCTCCGGCACCGCCCCGAAGTTCCGGTGCGCGTTCGTGAGCGTCCGGTTGACGAGATTCCCCCACGTCGCAACGAGCTCGTCGTTGTTCCGGCGGACGAACTCCGCCCAGGTGAAGTCCGTGTCCTGCGACTCCGGGCCGGCCGCGGTCAGGAAGTAGCGGAGCGAGTCCGGGTCGTAGCGCGCCAGGAAGTCCTGGACGTAGATGACGACGCTCCGGCTCGAGCTGAACTTCTTGCCCTCCATGGTCAGGAACTCGCTCGCGACGACGTTCCAGGGGAGCTGGAGGTCACCGCGCCCTGCCCCCACCTCGCCGCCGGAGCCGTAGCCCATGAGCATGCTCGGCCAGATGATCGAGTGGAACACGATGTTGTCCTTGCCCATGAAGTAG
>DASQGA010000174.1:0-3735 GCA_035632855.1 Gaiellaceae bacterium
CAGGCACTGCTTGACGACCCGGATCTGGTCGGCCTGGTCGTAGATCGTGAAGTTCGACTTGTAGCCGAGGCGCGGCGCCTCCCGCCGGAGAATCCGCCCGCAGGCGGCGTGAAAGGTCATCACCCACATCGTCCGGGCAACGCCGCCGACCATCCCCTCGAGCCGCCGCTTCATCTCGCCTGCGGCCTTGTTCGTGAACGTGATCGCGAGAATCTCGTTCGGCTTCGCACCCGCCGTCTTCAGGAGATGAACGATCCGGTACGTGAGGACCCGGGTCTTCCCGGAGCCCGCACCGGCCACCACGAGCACCGGTCCCTCGGTCGCCAAAACGGCTTCCCGCTGCGCAGGATTCAGCTCCGCGAGGTACTGCTCCGGCGAGGCGACGGCCACGCTCCCACGATAGCCCGTTCGCCTTCCTGCGCTGCGGACCGGCACGCGTGCTCCACACGTTCGTCCTGCACCACGGCCGGCTAGTCGAGCGCGCGGACCTGCTGGCGGCCGAGTGCCTCGACGAGCCAGTGAGCCGCGTCGCCGAGTGCGGCCTCGTCCGTCGACTTGAGCACGACCTCGACCTCGGGCCCGTCCTCGAGAAAGCGAGGGTAGCTGCCGACGTCGACTGCGGGATGGAGCCTCGTGGCTTCCTCGAGGACGCTCACGATCTGTCCTTCGCCCGTCCGGTAGCGGCAGCGCCACGCGGCCACCGGTCGACCCTGGAAGCGCGCGGCGATTGAGTCGAACATGGCCTTCATCTCGCTGGGAAGCCCCGGGAAGACGTAGACGTTTTCGAGCACGAACCCCGGGGCGCCGCCGAGTGGGTTCGGAATCGGCTCGGCACCTGAGGGAAGGCAGGCCCAGCGGGCCGCGTAGTCACCGAGACCTCTCCGCTCGAAGCGGCTCCGCAAGTCGCCCGCGAGCCAGTCGATCTCCTCACACGGGACTCCGAAGGCAGCCGCGACGGCCTCCCGGGTGATGTCGTCCGGCGTCCCGCCGAGACCTCCCGTCACGAAGACATACCCCACCCGCAGACTCTCGGCGCGCAGGAACACGGCGATCTCGTCGACGTCGTCTCGGACTGCCGCGAGCAGCGTCACCTCGAGGCCGGTCGATGCGAGCCGCCGAGAGAGCCAGGAGGCGTTCGTATTCTCGACGTCGCCCGACACGATCTCGTTTCCGACGGTCAGGATGACCGCTGTCGGCGCCGCGTCCACGCGGTCAGTCTGCCCTACAAGGATTAGGAGGGCTCGGTGAAACGCAAGCGCTGTGCCGTCGGACCGCGCTGCTCGCCCCGAGGCGGCGTCCTCAGTCGCACCGATAGCGCTGCTATCGGCACTCCCTGCGTCCTTGCCTCGGAACGACCATCGCATCCCGACGGGGAGCGACGTTCCACCAATCCCTCCTAGGTAGGACCTAGTTCTGTGTGGCCCGGATCGCGCGCGCGAGCTCTTCGAGCTTCGTGCTCACCTCGGACTCGATCTTCGTCTCGAACTCGCTGATGCGCCGCTCCGCATCGGCAAGGGCTTCGTCCAGGCGGTCGGTGATGAGCCGCAGGCGGTCGGCGGCTACCTCGTACTGCGACTCCGCCGCCCGGGCGGTGTCCTCGGTGCGCTTCTGGAGCCGCTCAGCGGTCGACTGCGCCGCGCGCGCGATTCGGTCTGCGATCTCCTTCTCGGCCTGGCGCGTGAACTCCTCGATGGCGCGGTCGAGCTCGTGGGAGAGACGCTCGGCAGACTTCTCCCGCGACTGCTTGATCTGGACGTCGAAGCGCCTCTCCGCGTCCTCGGCCAGCCGGTTCGCCGATCGCTCGAGCGAGCGTTCGAGGTTCTCGAGCTGGCGCCGGGTGGCGTCGGCGTAATCGTTTTTGAGCCTCGTCTGCGCCTCGGCGACTTCCCGGTCGACGAGTTCGCGGAGTTCGCGCTCGCGGTCACGGACCTGCTGCGCGAGCTCTTGCAGCGCCCGCCTGCGCTCGGTCGAATGATCCTCGAGCTCCTCGCGCCCCTCGTCGAGCACCTCCCTGGCGCCCTGCTTCAGATCCTCGCGAAGACGCGATAGGAGCGCGCGCTGCTCGTCGGCCGCCGCGCCCAGCTGCTCGGCATCGGAGCTGAGGCGGGCTTCGTGCGACGCGGCGGCCTCGGCCTGCTGCTGGCCGAGCTCCGTCAGACGGGTCTCGAGCGCCCGCTGTCCGCGATCGAGGTCGGCCGCCCACGCGGCGAGCCTCCGTTCGAGGCGCTCCTGCACCTGGGCGACTGCCTCCGTCAGCTCGACACGCGCCTGCTCAGTCTGGCGGACGACGAGGTCCCGACGCTCCTGGGCGAGCTTGCGCTCCTGCTCGCCGAGGAGCTGGCTCGCGGTCGAGCGCTCGCGGGCGAGCACGAGACTCTGTTCAGCCGACCGCGTCTCGGCTTCCTGCGCGAGGAACGCGCGCAGGCGCTGCCGGCCGAGCTCGCTCGTCCGGTCGAGATCGCGAATCCGCCGAAGGGCGAGGACGAACAGAAGGAGCCCGGCTTCCGCGACCGCAGAGGCGAGCAGGCCCCCGGCGGCGAGGAGGAGTGGAGGCGTCTCGACGAAATCCCTCGAGAAATTGATGCCCAGGGCGACCCAGGCGGCGAGGGATCCGAGGGTGAGGAGCCCCGCCGCCGCGATGAGGAACCTCTCCGAGGCGCGGTCGAGGACGACCGCGCCGAAAGAGACTCCGACGAGAGCGAGCCCGGCCGCGAATGCGATCTCGAAGGCCCCTGCCATTGCGCAATCGTAGGGCTAGATGGTTGATCGGCGATTACCACACCCTCGGATGGCGGCCCAGACACGGCGCCAGGCCGCACCCTCGCCCTTGTCAAGGCTTCTAGCCTTGCCTGCGGACGATGGCGCACCCTGGCTTGGTCTGGCCCGTCCCCGCGGGCATGGCAATCACCGACCAACCATCTGATGGTTCTAGAGGCGGAGCGAGAGGAAGGTCGCGCGGGTGGAGGCGGCTTTGGCGGCGGCGGCGAACCGGTCGAGCGCGACTTTCGCGACTCGCCCGGCCAGCTCGTCGGCCGACATGCTGACGCCCGCCCCGTTCCAGGTCATTACCGCGGCAACGAACACGCCGTCGCTCGAGTAGACGAGGCCCGTGTCATGCCGTGCGGTCTCGATCCAGCCAGCCTTGTGCGGGACGGTGACTCCGGAGCCGCGTACGAGGCGGTCCAGCTTTCCATGGTCCTCCGAGTGCGCGAGGAGATAGAGCAGGCGCCGGGCATCCGCTGCTGTGAACCCCTGCAGGCGCCTGACCAGCGGCCCGCGACCGGCCGTCGCCAGATGGAGGTACTTGAACATTCGGGCCATATCCCACGCAGTCGTGTACTTTCCGACGCCAAACGAAGGCGACTCGACGACGCCGACCGGGATCGGCCTGGCCGCGCTGAACCCCGTTCCGATGATGTAGCCGCCGTAGAGCTCCGTGTCGGTGATCCCCGCCTGGCGCAAGGTGGCGTTCACGCGGGCCGCGCCGGCGCCGGTCGAGCCGCTCAACCAGACGAGGAGCTCGTTCGCCGCCCGGTTGCTCGACGCTCGGAGCATCGAGCGAAGCAAGCGGTCGACCTCGGTGCCTCTGGCCGGCAGGCCGGACACGGTCCGCATCACCTCGATCGCGATCCCAAGCTTCACCGTCGACGCGGCCGGAAACCGTGCGCGTGCGTTCCTCGCCGCGCCCGCACCCGTTCGCAGGTCCTGGACGTAGAACCCGGTGATTCCGGGAAA
>DASQGA010000175.1:0-6778 GCA_035632855.1 Gaiellaceae bacterium
TCAGCGAGATGAGCCCGGTCTCCCCCTGCATCACGAGGTCATACGCGTTGCGCTCCGCGTAGGGGCCGTCAGGGCCGTACCCGGTGATCTCCGTGTAGACGATGTCGGATCGGAGGGCGCGGACGCTCGGCTCGTCGAGCCCGACCCGCGCGGCCCAGCCCGGAGTGAAGTTCAGCAGGAAGACGTCGCTCTCGGCTACGAGAGCTTCGAGCACGGGGCGCGAGGCGGGATCCTTCACATCCAGGGCCACGCTCTGCTTGCCGCGGTTCATCCAGACGAAGCCGCTCGAAAGGCCGGCGGCCAGCGTGTCCCAGCCGCGCGTGACGTCACCCTCGCCGGGCCGCTCGATCTTGACGACCTCCGCACCCAGGTCGGCGAGGAGGCGCGAGCAGAGCGGCCCGGCTAGGCCGTTCTCACAAGCCAGGACGCGGATGCCGTCCAGCAGCGGCACCCGCGCACCCTAGTGCCTTAAGAGCCTTCTACGAGGCCGACGACGTTGCCCTCGGGATCGGCCAGCAGGGCGAAGGTGACCATCTCCATCTCGGTTCGCGGCATCACCGTCTTACCGCCCATCCCTTCGGCCTTCTTCAGATGAGCATCGATGTCAGGGACCTGGACGTACCAGGTCAGGTGAGGGCCGTTGGGGCTCTGGCCGACCCCGCCGTTGATCCCTTCCCCTCCGTTGTCGACGATCCCGTAGTTCATCGGATTGTCGGCGTTGATCTTCCAGTCGAAGAGCTCGCCGTAGAACTTCTGAAGCTTCGCGCCGTCCTTCCCGACGACCTCGAAGTGCACGACCGGGTTGCCCATGTGTTCCTCCTTCTCGACGGGTGCGATGATCATCTCCCCTGGCGCATGTTCGCGCCAAGGAAATCTCAAACGGATGCGGCGACTGCCTCCACGAGCAAGGGCGTCCGTCCGGCACGAGGTCGATCTCGACGGTCGAGCTGCCTGGCGGCACGTTGTGTCCCTCCCCCTCCCAGCAATCGCGTTCCGTGCCCTCCGGTTTCTGGTAGACGAGAGCACACCGATCAAGGAGGACAGATGGCACAGCTGACCGAGAAGGCCCGCCAGCGGCTGAGCGACCCGAACTTGGGCTTCCTGGCGACGATCATGGAGGACGGATCGCCACAGGTCTCCCCGATCTGGGTCGACCTCGAGGGCGACCAGATCCTTTTCAACACCGCCAAGGGCCGCGTGAAAGAACGGAACCTGCGCCGCGACCCGCGCGTCGCGCTCTCGATCGCGGACAAGGACGATCCATATGTCAAGGTGGACATCCGCGGCCGCGTCGTCGACTGGGTCGACGGCGACGAGGCGAACGCCCACATCGACAAGCTGGCTCAGAAGTACATGGGCAAGGAGTACCCCTGGCACAAGCCGGGCGAGGAGCGGGTGATTGTGAAGATCGAGCCCGAGAAGATCAGCGAGAGGGGTTGAGCCTCCTCTATCTCACGCGCGAGGAGGTCGCCCGACTCCTCCCGGTCATCCCTGCACAGCTCGACCTCGTCGAGGACACCTACGCAGCGCTCGCCGCAGGACGCGTCGAGCTCCCGCCAAAGCCGGGCGTGCATCCGCGGAAGAACTCGTTCATCCACGCGATGCCCGCCTACCTTGCGGACCAGGACGTGGCGGCGCTCAAGTGGGTGTCCGGATACCCTGGCAACAAAGCGCGCGGGCTCCCCTACATCTCGGGGCTCCTCGTCCTGAACGACGCGGAGACGGGTCTCCCGCTCGCCGTCATGGACGCGGCCGAGATCACGGCTGCGCGTACCGCAGCCGCCAGCGGCGTCTGCGTCCGGCGGTGGGCGCCGGAGGGGTGGTCGACCGCGGCGATCCTCGGCTGCGGCGAGCAGGGAAGGTTCCATGCGCGGCTTCTGAACGAGCTGAACCCGGACGTCACCATTCGCGCCTTCGACCCGCATCCGGACAGAATCGCCCAGCTCGAGGGCCGGGTCGAGCAGGCGCCCGACATCGCAGCGGCCGTCCGGGGTGCGGAGGTGGTGGTGAGCGCCGCGCCGATCGTCGAGAGGCCGGATCCACCCATCGCGACGGACTGGCTGGGCGAGCGCTATCTGGCCCTTCCGATCGACTTCGACGCCCTTTTCCAGCCAGGGCCGATCGAGGCCGCGGAGCTCTTCCTCGTCGACGACGTCGGTCAGTTCGAGTACTACCGGAGCCTGGGCCACTTCCAGGACTGGCCCGAGCCCGCAGGGAGCGTCGGCAGCAGGCTCGCTCCGAACGGCTCGCCGGCCCGCGTTGCATGCGTCAACCTCGGGATCGGAGCGCTGGACGCCGCGTTCGCAAAGGTCGTCTACGACCGCGCGCGCGAGCAAGGAACCGGGACCGAGCTCCCGCTCTGACGTGTCCGCCGTTCTCCTCGCCCAGCTCGAGGAAGCCCTGACCGCCGACGCCGACGGAAGCCTCCCGACCGCCCTGGTCGTCCTCGCCTCCCTCGCTGGCAGGGAGATCCCGCTCGAGGAGGCCGAGCTGCACGGGGCCTCTCGGCGCGCGCTCCTTCTTCTGGCCGCAGGCGGCGACCCGGAGCGGGGGCTCGATTTGAACGGCCGCGCGGTCGGGTCGCTCGCGGACGACCTTCGTACTGTCGACCGCCAGCTCACTCTCGAGCGTGGCATCGGGGAGCTGAAGGTCCAGGCGCGCGACCTGCCTCACGTGCTCGAGGCCGTCAAGGCACTGGGCGCCACGCCCGATGTGGCGTGGCGCGCCTATGCCTGTTCGCTGCTCGCCGAGGAGCTCGCCGGCGAGGAGTAGCGCTTACTTGCCTGCCGGAGCCGGAGCCGCCCCCGCACGAACCTCGAGCGCCCGAAGCTCGTCGTCGGACATCCGGATCGGGCCCTTGAACCAGCGATGCGCCGAGAGGATGTACCAGCCGCCGAAGAGGAGGAGCGCTCCGCCGACGAGGATCGGGGCGTAGTTCACGAACTCCCACGAGAAGCCGTCCTGCCCCGGAATGCTGACTTTGTAGGGCGGCAGGAGGAACACGATCGTGATCAGCGCGACCCAGACAATCGCGACCAGGTCGATCCACTTGTAGTGCCGGCCGAGGCTCCAGGCGCCGTGCTCGAAACGGTCGCCGAGCCGGTAGCGCAGGACGACCGGGAGGATGAAGGCGATATAGAGCCCGATCACGGCGATGCCCGTTCCGACGAGGTAGCCGATGAGGTAGTTCCAGATCGCCGGGACCATGAGCAGGAGGGAGGCGACGCAGATCCCGGTCACGGCCGCCTGTGGCACGCGGTTCCTCCCTACCTGGCGCCACATTTGATGGCCCGGGACGGCGCGGTCGCGCGAGAACGCGAAAAGCATGCGCGAGGCCGACGTCACGGATGCGGTCAGGCAGAAGAGCTGTGCGATGACGCAGATGAAGAGCAGGACCTCCGCCCAGCCCTGGCCCATCGACTCCGACCAGATCCACGGGACGATGAAGCCGAGGTTCTCGAGCGCACCGCTCGTGCTCGGGATGGCGAGCGTGACGGCCAAGAGCAGGACGAATCCGAAGATCACCGAAACGACGACCGACATGTACATGCCGACGGCCGCGGTGCGCGAGGCCTGGCGCGTCTCCTCGGCCATGTGCGCGGATGCGTCGAAGCCCGTGATCGTGTACTGGGCCATGAGGAGGCCGGTGGCGAAGACGAACCAGAAGATCGCCTTCCCGAAGTTGTCGCCCTCGCCGCCGAAGCCGGTCGCGTTCACGGTCTCGCCGAACGCGTATCCGAGCGACTGGTGCTGGTCCGGGACGATCAGAAGAATGACGACGATGATCGCCACGCCCGCCATGTGCCAGTACGCGGAAACCGTGTTCAAGAGCGCGGTGATGCTGACGTTCATGAGGTTCAGGGTGAGCGCGATCGCCATCACGACCACGTAGAGGACGTAGATCCATTCCTTCTCGGTCGGATAGTCGAACCAGAAGTTCAGAAGTGCCGTGCCGAACGTGGCGAGCCCGTAGCCGATCGCGGCCGTGACGGCGATCTGGCCGATCAGGTTGAACCACCCGGTGAACCACCCCCACGCCGGGCTGCCGAGCTTCGAAGCCCAGTAGTAGAGGCCGCCGGCGGTCGGGAAGGCGGAGGCGATCTCGGCCATCGCGAGCGCCACGATCGTGCTCATCACCCCGACGAGGAGCCAGCCCCAGGTGATCGCGACCGGGCCGCCCTGGCCGAACGCGATGTAGTAGGAGGTCAGGCACCCCGCGAGGATCGAGATGATCGTGAAGCTGATCGCGAAGTTCTGAAACCCCCCCATGCCCCGGAAGAGCTCCTGGGCATAGCCCATCTTGTGGAGAAGGCTCTCGTCGTCGTCCGCCGGTCGTCGATTCTCGGGAACGCCTGCTTGCGTGGTCATCCGCCGTCCTCTCGTCGCAGAAGAACGCTTACCGCGGCACTGCCGCGCTGCGGTATTTAGGGCACTCGCGTCGGACGGTGTCAAGGATGGGAGCTGCGCCGCCGCCTCGCGGGGACGGCATAGACTCACGGCCCCGACCGCCGAGGGAGAGGCCCGATGCTGACGCCGGACGAGCTGAAAAACGCCGTCGAAGACGGTTCGATCGACACGGTGATCGTCGCGTTCACCGACATGCAGGGCCGCCTGATGGGCAAGCGTCTGCAGGGGGAGTTCTTCGTCGAGGAGAACGTGGCGGAGCACGGCGTCGAGGGATGCAACTACCTGCTCGCACTCGACATGGAGATGGATCCGAAGCCCGGCTACCAGATCGCGAGCTGGGAGCGGGGCTATGGCGATTTCGGGCTCGCGCCTGACATGGCGACGCTACGCCGGACACCGTGGCTCGAAGCGACCGCACTCGTCCTCTGCGACGTCGTCTGGCACGACGGCACCCCGGTTGCCCCATCGCCGCGCCAGGTCCTGAAGCGCCAGGTCGATCGGGCGGCGATGCTCGGCTTCGCGCCGATGTTCGGCTCCGAGCTCGAGTTCTATCTCCTGCAGGAGACCTACGCCGAGGCGCACGCCAAGCGCTACCTCGACCTGACTCCGTCGGTCCCGTACATCCTCGACTACCACATCCTCGCGTCTACCTACGACGAGGCTTTCATCCGCCAGGTCCGAAACGCGATGCAGGGCGCAGGCATGCGCGTGGAGACCTCGAAGGGCGAGGCCTGGCCCGGCCAGCACGAGATCAACTTCCGCTACGCGGACGCGCTGGCGATGGCCGACAACCACACGATCTACAAGAACGGCGCCAAGGAGATTGCCTTCCTGAACGGCTGCTCGGTCACGTTCATGGCGAAGCCCGACCACACCTGGATCGGGAGCTCCTGCCACATCCACTCGAGCCTCTGGCGCGGCGACGAGAGCGCCTTCGAAGGCGAGTCGGACACCTTCAAGCACTACCTCGCCGGGCAGATCGCGTGCTTCAAGGAGCTGGCGATCTTCGTGGCACCGACGATCAACTCCTACAAGCGATTCGCTGCCGGAAGCTGGGCGCCGACCACCCTCGCCTGGGGACACGACAACCGCACCTGCGGCTTCCGGATCGTCGGGCACGGCCCCGCAATGCGGACCGAGACACGGATCCCCGGCGGTGACGCCAACCCGTACCTGGCGTTCGCTGCGCTTCTGGCGGCCGGGCTCTATGGGATCGAGAACGAACTCGAGCTGCCGCCGCCACTCGAGGGAAACGCTTACGAGTCGGACGCGGAGCGATTCCCCCACTCGCTGCGGGAGGCCGTCGAGGCCCTAGAAGCCGGAACCATGGCCCGCGCTGCCTTTGGCGACGACGTGGTCGACCATTACCTGAACTACGCCAATACGGAGCAGCAGCTCTTCGACCAGGTCGTGACGAACTACGAGCGCGAACGGCTCTACGAGCGTGGATAAGCCGCTGATCGGGATCACGACCTATCTAACCTCGGCTCGGTTCAGCTACTGGGAGCTGGACTCGGCGCTCGTGCCGGCCGCCTACGTGCAGGCCGTCGAGGCGGCGGGCGGGCGACCGCTCCTCGTCCCTCCCGCGGACGACGGCGTCGTCGAGACGCTGGACGCGCTCGACGGGCTGCTCCTCTCCGGCGGCTCTGATCTCGATCCCGCGCTCTACGGGCAGGAGGCTCACGACGAGACGACGGGGATCGCGCCGGAACGCGATCGCGCCGAGCTGGCGCTGCTCAAGGCGGCGCTCGAGCGCGACATGCCGGTGCTCGCCGTGTGCCGCGGCTCCCAGGTCCTGAACGTCGCGCTCGGAGGCGACCTGGTCCAGCATCTCCCCGATGTCGTCGGGGACGAGAAGCACAAGCACACCCCCGGCGTCTTCGCCGACCATGACGTCGACGTGGAGCCGGAGAGCCGCTTGGGCGAGCTCCTCGGTGACCGCGCGCCGGTCAAGTCGCATCATCACCAGGGCCTCGGGAAGCTCGGAGAGGGTCTCCGGAAGACCGCTTGGGCCGAGGATGGGACGATCGAAGGGCTGGAGGATCCGTCCCGGCGATTCGCCCTCGGAGTCCTGTGGCATCCCGAGGCCGGCGAGGACTTCGCCCTCTTTCACGCGCTCGTCAAGGAAGCGAAGGAGTACCGCGAGCAGAAGCGCGCCCGCTGACGAGCCGGTCAGGCGGCCGAGCGAGAGCGCGCCGCAACCGAGAGCTCGGCCGGGAAACGGTCGAGGATCCAGCCGGCACCGAGCCGGTCGCGCCGGTACGGCCGGCCGTTCACGAGCGCGTAATCACGTCGGCGGACGTCCATCGGCAGGCGCGACTCGATCGGATAGAACCGGTTGTGGCGCTCGATCAGATCGTTGACGGCGCCG
>DASQGA010000176.1:0-4188 GCA_035632855.1 Gaiellaceae bacterium
GTCCGTCGGCAGCTTCCCCCTGGCCGCCTTCTCCGGCGTCACGAGCCCCGGCGCCATGTACGGCTCGCGCTCGACCGTCTCGGCGTCGAACCAGTAACGCTCGCGGTCCTTGACGTAGACGAGGATCGTGTCGTGCTTGGCTGGCCACCGGCGGCGCGGCCGTGCCCCGTAGTCATAGGCCCAGACGATCTCGTTCAGGAAGCAGTCGCGGCTGAAGAGCTCGTCGAGAAGGAGCTTCGCGTAGTGCGCCTCCCGATAGTCGATGTGGAAGTAGAGGGTTCCGGTCGGGTCGAGAAGGCGCCGCACCTCACGGAGGCGAGGCTCGAGAAACCCGAGGTAGTCTTCGAAGTCGTCGCGATAGGAGGACTCGGACAAGAGGCGCGAGGCGTAGCGGCGGCCGCCAAAGCCGATCCGGTCGCCGTCGGGGGCGGCCACCGTCGCAAGCGTGCGGCGCCTCTGCCTGGAACCGGTGTTGAAAGGTGGGTCGAGGTACGCGAGCTGGAAGCTCTCGTCCGCGAAGCCGGGCATGAGCTCGAGGTTGTCGCCGAGCAGGACAAGGTCGTGGGTCGGCGGCTGCGCCATTCCCGAGCGACGGTACCGGGACTAGCGGCTGGGCTCGGGCGGGCGCTCGGGCCGTGTCCCGAGAGTGACGCTGATCGTTCGCCGCTCGCCCTCACGCAGCACCGTGATCGCGAGCTTCTGGCCCGGCAGCTTCGTGGTCACCGCCCGGACGACGTCGTCCGCGCTGTCGACGGGTCGCCCATCGATCGAGACGATCAGATCACCACCGGGCTTGATCCGGACGTCCTCGAATACCTGCTCCGCACCTCCTGGCCGAAAGCCGGCGCCGGCAGCGGGAGTGCCCGGATTCACTTCCTGGACAGCGGCGCCCTGGTCGGCCCCGTAGCCAAAGCGCTCGGCGATCGAAGCGGTCACGGTCTGGGTTGTGATCCCGACGTACGCGTAGCGCACCTCACCGGTTGCAATCAGCTGGGACATCGAACGCCGCGCCGAGTTGATCGGGACGGCGAAGCCGACTCCTTCGTCGAGCCCGGACTCGCTCCGGATCTGAGCGTTGACCCCAATTACACGCCCACGGGCGTCGAAGAGGGGCCCGCCCGAGTTTCCACGGTTGATCTCTGCATCGGTCTGGATCGCGTCCACGAGGGTGTACTCCGAAGTGAGAGAGTCAATCGAGCGCTCCGTGGCTGCCACGATCCCGGCCGTCACCGTGCGATCGAGGCCGAAGGGGCTCCCGATCGCTGCGACCGGCTCGCCGACGACGATCCGGCTCGAATCTCCGAGCGGCACGGGCTCGAGGTCGTGATCCGCCGGATCGACCTTCAGGAGCCCCACGTCGTCGAAGATGTCCCAACCGACGATCTTCGCCTCGACCCGGTCGCCGTCGCGGAACTCGACGTAGACGGTGCCGGCTGGCTCCGCGCTCTCGGAGGGCGAGCCCTCGCCAGCCGTTGTGATCACATGCGAGTTCGTGAGGATGTAGCCCTTCGGAGAGACGACGAACCCGGAACCCTGCGAGGCGCCGCCCTGGCCGTCCGCGGCCGGCTCACCGAAGAGCGCGATGATCGTCACTACGCCCCCGGACCGAGCGCGATAGATCGTGCTGGGAGCGAAGTCGTTCCCGGGCAGCGGCTCGGCACTCGCCGGTACGTCCGCGGCTGGCACGCTGTCATCAGCGGCGCCGTCGGTGACCGGGACGAGAACGGTCGTCGTGCCGCCGTCGAGCCACCCCGTCGTCTTGCCGACCACGAGGGCGAGCGCGCCGCCGAGGAGCGCAGCGACCACGGCGACGACGGCTAGAGGGGTGGCACGCACAGCTCTCAGAGTAGCCGGGCGACGGAAACGGCCGGCCCACTAGCCGCGGGGAAGAGCAACCACCTCGTTTTCCCGTGGAAACGGTGCCGGCCCCAGCGGCAGCTCCAGCGTGAACGTCGTCCAGCCCGGCTGGGACTTGACCGCCAGCGCCCCGTCCATCCTGCGAGCAAGCTCGCCGGCGATCGCGAGGCCGAGCCCGCTGCCCGAGGTCTGGCCCCCCTCCCCACGGTAGAAGCGCTCGAACAGGTGCTCGACGGCCTCCGCCGAAATGCCCGGGCCGTCGTCGTTCACGGTGAGAACGGCGCGACCGTCCGCCAACTCGACCCCGATCTCGACGCGCGTACCTGCAGGCGTGTGGCGAAACGCGTTCTCGACGAGAATGCGGACGATTTGCAGGACACGCTGCCCGTCGCCGAGGGCCGTGACCGGGTCGACCGCACGCACCGACACGTCGTAACCACGCGCCTCGGCAACGGCCCGGAACTCCTCGCACGCCGTCCGGGCGACGACCGGGAGGTCGATCTCCTCTGCCTCGACGCTCAGCTGCCCTGCGTCGAGCCTCGTCAAGTCGAGGAGATCCGCTGCGAGCTTGGTCAGTCGCTCCACCTGTGCCCGTGTCTCCGCCACGAACTCCTGCCGGGTTTCCTCGTCGAGATCCTCGTCGTCGAGAAGCTCGAGGAACCCACCCACAGCGAACAAGGGCGTCCTGAGCTCGTGCGATGCGTTCTGGATGAACTCGCGCCGGGCGTGGTCCAGGTGTGCAAGGCGCTCCCGCATGGAGTCGAGCGCGGCCGCGAGCTGTGCGACCTCGTCGGCACCGGTGTCGATGACCGGCTGCTGGAAGTCGCCGTCGGCGATCCGCTCTGCGGCCGCCTCGAGGCTGCGGAGCCGGCGGGTGAGCCCCCAGGCCGCGACGTACCCGAGGACGGTCGCCCCGAGGATCGCGAGGGCGCCGGCCACGAGCAGGCTCCGGCGCACGAGCCCCACGTTCGAGAGGACGTCCCCGAGCGAGGCGGAAACGGCGACGACCGTGCTCGGGTCGATCTTGACGGCCGCCTCGGCAACGTCTCGCCCCCCTCCCGTCACTCGGTCGGACGCCTCGCCCTCCTCGAAGGCCCGGAGCGCGACCGGATCTGCCTCCACGTCCCGGGAGGACACGTTCGAGTTCGAGTCCGCGACGACGATCGGAGCGCCCGCGGTGAGGGGCTGGTACACGACCACGCGCGCGTTCAGCTGGCTGGCGATCCCGTCGACCAGCGTCCCGTGGATGGCGGCGTTCCCGCTTGGGTTCTGACGTCGGAGGCTCTCGGCGACGTCGGGCATGACCGCCTCGATCCGGCCGATCTTGTCGTCCACGAGCCGGTTTTCGAGGCGGGGCACGACGGCGAGGTACACGACTCCGATCGCGACCACCACCAGGACGAAGAGGACGAAGCTGAGCTTGGTCGTCAGCGAGCGGAAGGGGAGGATCGCTCTCATCGGCTGTCCCTGAACCGGTAGCCGACACCGCGAACCGTGAAGATGTAGCTCGGCTCACCCGGATCGAGCTCGATCTTCTCGCGCAGGTGCCGGACGTGGACGTCGATCGTCCTCGGGTCGCGGTAGTCGGAGCCACCCCAGAGCGTCTGGAGGAGCATTTGGCGGCTGAACACGTGGCCCGGCTGGGTGGCGAGCGTTCGCAGCAGCTCGAATTCGAGGTAGGTGAGCTGCGCCAGCCGCCCCTGGACGTTCACCGTGCGCCGGCCGAGGTCGATCGTGACCCCGTCCACCTCGACGATCTGGTCGGGCTCCTCGGCGGGCGCCAGCTTCGCGCGGCGAAGCAGTGCCCGCACCCGGCTTCGGAACTCGCGAATCGAGAAGGGTTTCGTGATGTAGTCGTCCGCCCCGAGCTCGAGTCCAAGGACCTTGTCCACCTCGTCGTCGCGGGCGGTTAGCATGATGATCGGGACGGTGCTTCGTGACCTGAGCCGGCGGCAGACCTCGAGCCCGTCGAGCTTCGGAAGCGCCAGGTCGAGGACGACCAGGTCGAACTCGCCTTCGTCGAAGCGCTCGAGCGCCTCCTCGCCGTCTCGAGCCTGGACGACGTGAAACCCCTCCCGCTCGAGCGGGTAAGTGAGAAGCTTCTGGATCGACTCCTCGTCGTCGACCACGAGGATGTTGGCGGGCGTCGCCACTGCGCAAAGGATACGGACGGGTCGCTCCCATAGACTGCGAGCGGTTCATGGCCAGCGACATGGGAGAGCGACGCCGGCGGCCGCGGCGCGGATCCCTCCAGCGCCCGGTGTCGAGCAGGATCTACCGGGCCGGCTTCGCCGGCGTCGTCGTGGCGCTCCTCGTGGCCGCGTTCACCGT
>DASQGA010000177.1:0-6229 GCA_035632855.1 Gaiellaceae bacterium
GATCGGACGCGTGGTCGACGCGGCCGGGCGAGACACCGTGGTCGTCCTCACGGGAGATCACGGACAGAACACATTCCTCGAGCCACGAACGCTTGCCCAGCAGCGGCTCATGCGCAGAATCACGAGACGGCTGCCGACCGAACGCTGGGGCTCGCGGGTGCTTGCCCGTGGCGTTCGGAGCCCATCGAAGCGGCTCCTCCGGCTCGCACCACGCCAGCTCTGGCCCCATAACCAGACGCTGTTCGAGCACCTCGTCCACGTCCCGCTCGTCATCACCGGCCCCGGGATCGTTTCCGGTGACCGCTCGACGCCGGTCAGCCACGTCGATCTAGCGCCGACCTTCCAGAACCTGGCCGGGCTGCCCGAGACCGTCCCGGCGTGGCCGGGCGTCAGCCTCGCCGACAGCCTTCGGACCGGGGACGAGCCGCCCGCACACCCAGTGGCCATGGAGATCGGCCCCGGCGCACCCGGCGGAGTCGAGTCGATCGTCCAGCAGGCGATCCGGGACGAGCACTGGAAGCTCGTCACCTCGCTCGAGAACGAACGGGTCGCGGACGCCCTCTACGACCTGGACGCGGACCCCGGGGAGCGGCGCAACCTCGCCGCCGAGCACCCGGAGGTCGTCGAGCCGCTGAAGGAGCGCCTCCGCACGCTCCTGACCGACCGGGCCGACGCGGTCGCGATGGCCGAGGAGGACGACGCCGTCCTCGCCGCACGGCTCGAAGAGCTCGGCTACTTGTAGGCCTCGCCCGCGGGCCGCCCGGCTAGCCTCCTTGGCGTGAGCGTCCCTCGCCTCCGGCTCGCTCCCGCGGGGGAAACCATGTTTCCCCCGCGAGCCCCCTTCTTTGACCCGGTGGAGGAACCTCCCGGTTCCCCCACACTCCCTCCACACGCTCATAGGCCAGAGGCTGGCCTATGAGCGAGCTCCGGGCCGAGGAGACCCTGCGGGAGGAGAGCCAGGACGACCGCTCCCCCGCGTCACGCCTCGGGGTCGCCGCGCTCGCCCACGACGCCGCGATCTACGGCGGCACGCGCGTCCTCCTGAAGTCGCTTGCCTTCCTCCTCGTCCCCCTCTATGCAGCCTTCCTGAGCCCGACCCAGTTCGGGATCCTCGAGCTCGTGATCGCGACGATCGCGGTCGTCGACGTCCTGATCGCGGCCAACATGGACGGCGTCTTCATGCGGTTCTACTTCGACCGCGACGACAGCGCCTGGCGGCGCCAGATCATCTCGATCTATCTGGTCATCGAGACGATCTATCCAGCGGTCGTCGTCGGCACCCTGATCGCCTTCTCGGGGGTGATCTCGGACGGGATCTTCGGCACCTCGGCCTACAGCGTCTTCTTCGTGATCGCGCTCATCGACGTCTACCTGACCAACGTCGTCGACCTGCCGATGATGCTCTGCCGCGTGCGGCGGAAGCCCTACACGTTCGCCGCGTACTCGCTCGCGCGCGGGCTCGTCCAGATCGTGGTGAGCGTGCTCCTCGTCGCCGTCTTCGAGGTGGGCGTGAAGGGGATCTTGATCGCCTCCCTCGCCTCGGTCTGCTTCGCCTTCCTGATCACGCTGCGGGAGTTCGTCCGCGACCTAACGCGGGTGACCGAGTGGCGGGTTGCCCGCGAGATGGCCTCGTTCGCATGGCCGGGAATCATCGGCGGGCTCTCCTTCTACGCCCTGAACCTGATGGACCGCTTCTTCGTCAAGCACTACCACGGGCTCGCGGAGAGCGGCCTCTACGGCGTGGCCTTCCGCTATAGCCAGGTGGTTCTCGTGGCCGTGCTCGCCTTCCGGCTCGGCTGGACCTCGTGGCACTACTCCTGGCTCAATTCCGGGCGCCACGAGCAGATGGTCGCCCGCGGCGCTAACTACTACTTCTTCGCCACGGGCTTCCTGGCCGTGCTCGTCTCGGCCTGGATCCTGCCCGTCTTTCACGTAGCGATGCCGGAGCGCTACTGGGGCGCCACGCCGGCCGTTGCGCCGCTGGCCCTCGCGGCAGTGGCGACGGGCGCCTACAACATCTTCGCCGTCGGGCTGAACGTGAAGAAGCGGATGCGGCTCCTGCCTCCGCTCGCGGTCGGCGGAGCGCTCGTCGCCGTCGGGCTCTACTTCCTCCTGATCCCGCCCTACTCGTTCCAGGGAGCGGCGTGGGCGACGGCCGCCTCCTTCGCGATCCTCGCGCTCGCGACCGCACTCGTGGCGCACCGCATCTACCCGGTGCCCTGGGACCGGTACCGGATCCTCCTCGCCGCGACGGCGGCTGCCGGCCTCTGTTTGGCCTCGCTGGCCGTGGACGACTCGGTCTCGATCGGCACCTCGATCCCGATCCGGCTCGCGATCACCGCAGCCTTCCCGCTCGTGCTCTTCGCGTTTCGCTTCTTCCCGCCCGGCGACCTCGCCGCCGTGCGCACGCGCCTGCGGAGACTGGCTCCCGGCTAGCCGAGATGGTTGATCGGCAATCACCACACCTTCGGATGGCGGCCCAGACGCGGCGCCAGGCCGCACCCTCGCCCTTGCAAGCAAGGCTTCTAGCCTTGCTTGCGGACGATGGCGCACCCTGGCTCGGTCTGACCCGTCCCCGCAGGCATGGCAGTTACCGACCAACCATCTCAGGCTTGCGGGCGACCGCGAGGTGGTTCCAGCTGAACTTGGGCTGGAAGTCGACCCGGTCGAGGCGCGCCGCAAGCCACTGGATCCCGGACGTGACGACGTCCACGGGGGACGCAGCCGGGCCGCGGCGATAGCGCTCGAGCGCGTAGGAAACCTGCAGCGACACCGTTCCCCAGACGCCCGAGAGCGGGACGATCTCGACCACCTCGAGGCCGGCCTCCTCGAGCAGGAAGCGGAGCCCGCCCGGCGCATAGCGGTAGAAGTCCCGCTCGTCGTGGACGGGCCAGAAGAACGGCGTCGTCACGATCAGATGGCCCCCGGCCTTCAGGAGGCGGGCGCATTCGGCCAGACCGCGGCCCGGATTCTCCAGGTGCTCCAGGACCTCGGCCAGCAGCACGGTGTCGGCGTGGCCGTCGGGAAGCGGCACCTCGTACGCGGTGGCGATCACGTCCACCCGGTCGACGCCGTCGACGAGCTTCGGGACGTGGTCGACGCCGACGTGCTCGTCCACGTGCGCTGCGAAGAGCGGCTCCCAGGCCTTGCGGCCACAACCCACGTCGACGAGCCGCCCGCGCGCGTAGTTCGAGGCGGCGTGCTCGAGCGCGGACTCGAGCTGGCGGTATGCGATCCGGTTCTTCGCACGGCGGTTCGGATGCGGCCACCGGTCCGGGCCGGTCGCCGCGAAGCGCGGCCGTGCGCGAGGATTCATCCGACCAGGCTCCGGCCTTCCATCTCGGCCGGAACGGCCTCACCGAGCAGCTCGAGCAGGGTCGGCGCGATGTCGCGGAGGTCGCGCTCGGGCCCCCGGCCCGGCTCGACACCCTCGCCGACGAGGACGTAGAGGCCCTCGTGAGCGTGATTTGCGTCGTCAGGGCCGGTGTCGTTCTCGAAGACGTGGACGGTGCCGGTGCCGACCTGACCCACGCTCCGCCAGTAGAGGTCGCCGAAGTAGACGAGGAGGTCGGGGACGACGCCCTGGCGCTCCGCGTAGAGGTCCTCGGGCCGGTGGGCGATCGTGCCGATCGGGCGGCCCTGGTCGTCTCCGAGCGCCTCGAGCTTCGCCTTCAGCTCCCCGCGCACGCGCTCGTAGTCGGCAGCCGGTGTCAGGCCTTCGGGCTCCCGCCCTTCGACGTTCAGGAAGAGTCGGCAGTAGTAGCCGCCCTCGCCCCAGGCGGTCGTCCGCGCCCAATCGACCATGTCCGGCTTCAGAGAAACGGGGCCCGGCGGCTCCTCCTTCAGGACGAGGTACCCCTCGCGCCGGAGCCACTCGTTGATGCAGATGCCGCCGTCGATCCGCTTGGCGCCGTGATCCGAGACCACGAGCACGGCCGTGTCCTCGTCGGCGAAGCGGCCGAGCAGCCGCCCCATCTTCTCGTCGACCCCCTTGTAGTAGTCGAGCATGGCCCCCTCGAACTGGCTCCCGGGCTCGTAGAGGCGATGCTCCGGGTCCGAGAAGCGCCAGAAGGCGTGGTGCATCCGGTCGGTGCCCATCTCGACCATGAAGAAGAGGTCCCACGGCCGGGTCTCGAGCAGGTGCTCGGCGAGGCGGAACCGCTTCTCGGTCATCTCCTCGATGTCGGCGAGCAACTGCGCCTTCTCGTTCGTCCGGAAGTTCGGCACATCGACCATGTAGCGACCGACGACCTGCTTGATCTCATCCTTGAGCGCCGCCGGGTACGTGTACTGGCGCGTCTCGATGTCCGGGGTCAGGAAGCACGAGACCATGACCCCCTTCACCTGACTGACCGGATATGTCTGCGGCACGCCGAGGACGATCACGTCCCGCGCCCGTTCGGACAGGATGTCCCAGACCCGTGGCAGCTTGACCGCCCGCGAGTCGGCGAACGCGAGTGCGTCGTAGGAGTGGTCGCGCCGGTTCCGGAAGCCGTAGAAGCCGAGCGCCCCTGGGCTCCGGGAAGACGTCATGCTCGACCAGGCGGGCACGGTGATGGGCGGGTCGCAGCTTCGGAGGACGCCCCACGCGCCTCGCTCCGTCAGCCCGCGGATGGTCGGAAGCTCGTCGAGCCAGCGGTCGAAGACGAGCTGCGGTGCAGCACAGTCGAGCCCGATCACGAGCGCCCGGGAAGCCATCGCGGGCGATACTAGATGCTTGATCGACAATTACCACACCCACGGATGGCGGCCCAGACACGGCGCCAGGCCGCACCCTCGCCCTTGTCAAGGCTTCTAGCCTTGCCTGCGGGCGATGGCACACCCTGGCTTGGTCTGGCCCGTCCCCGCGGGCATGACAATCATCGACCAAGCATCTAGCGCAATGCGAGCCCTGACCGTCCTCGTTACCGCGTGCGGCGCACCGGGCACAGCAGCACTCCTCCGGGCGCTCCGCGAGAACGGTGAGCGGCCGATCAGGCTGGTCGGTTGCGACATGGGCGAGCGGCCGATCGGCCGCTTCCTCTGCGACGCGTTCTCGCGTGTGCCGCCCGGGGCGGACGAGGGCTTCGCGGACGAGGTTCTGGCTCTCTGTGAGCGAGAGGAGGTCGATGCGGTCCTGCCGCAGTCGTCGCACGATCTGGCCGGGCTGGCCGGCGCTCGTGGCCGCTTCGCCGAGCAAGGAGTGCCGGTGCTCGTGAGCGCCCCTGAGACCGTTCGGCGCGCCAACGACAAGGCCGAGTTCTACGCGCTTCTCGACGAGATCGGCGTCCCGGCCCCGCGCTGGCGCCGCATCCGCGGGAGCCAGGCGTTCGGAGCCACCGCGAGGGAGCTCGGTTATCCGGACCGACCTGTCTGCTTCAAGCCGGTCTACGGATCCGGCTCGCGCGGGTTTCGGATCCTCGACCCGGGCGTCGACCGCGGGCACCAGCTCCTGCACGAGCGTCCCGGAAGCCTGGCCATGCGCCTCGAGGAAGCGGAAGAGCTCCTGGCAGGCCAGGATCAAGAGCTCCTCGTCATGGAGCTCGCCCAGGGCGGCGAGCGGACCGTGGACGGCATCGCGGACGGCGAGCGGATCGTGCTGGGCCACCCGAAGACCCGCGAAGACATGCGGGCGGGGCTTGCCATGTTCTTCCGGACGCTCGCCGACGACGAGCTGATGGACTGGTCGAACCGCATCGTGTCCGCGCTCGGGATCGAGCACTTCTTCAACATCCAGCTCGTCGGCGACTACGTGATCGAGGTGAATCCCCGGGTCTCGACGTTTGTCTACCAGGAAGACCTGAACCTCCCCTACCTGGGCCTGAAGCGAGCTCTCGGCGAGATCTCGGCCGACGAGCTCGGTGCGCTGGCCGCCCGGGTCCGCCCGACGCGGCGCGCGCTCCGTTACTTCGACCAGGTGGAGTGGGACGAACCGGCCTAGATGGTTAATCGACAATTACCGCACTCCCGGATGGCGGCCCAGACGCGGCACCAGGCCGCACCCTCGCCCTTGTCAAGGCTTCTAGCCTTGCCTGCGGGCGATGGCGCACCCTGGCTTGGTCTTGCCCGTCCCCGCGAGCACGCCAATTGCCGATCAACCATCTAACGCGGGCTGACGGCGAGAGCTTCCGGGCCGGAGCCAGGGCGATCCTGCCCTTTGCGATCGCCGGGTCGACGTTCGGTGCCTCGTTCGGCGTGCTGGCGAAGGCGGCCGAGATGGGGTCGCTGGCGCCGATCGTCATGTCTGCCA
>DASQGA010000178.1:0-4594 GCA_035632855.1 Gaiellaceae bacterium
TACTTCCACGATTTGACGCTCATCCCTTTGAGGGGCGAACATGGGACGCAGATGGCCGATGCACGTCCTGTGACCGAATCGATCGGCCAACGAATCGCGCGCCTCCGAAGGGAGCGCTCGCTCTCCCAACGTGAGCTCGCGACGACGGGTGTCTCCTTCACCTACGTCTCGCGGATCGAGGCTGGGCAACGTCAACCATCGGTGAAGGCGATCCGCGCGCTTGCCGTCAAGCTCGGGGTCTCGCCCGAGTACCTGGAGACCGGCCGCGACCTCGCCCCCGCGGGCGACCGCGAGCTTCGGGTGTCGGACGCAGAGCTCCAGGTACGGCTCGACGGCTCCTCCGAGGTGGAGGGAGAGCTCCGCGAGGTTCTGGCCGAGGCACACGCGGCCGGGGATGTCCCGATCGCACGCCGCGCCCGCATCGCTCTGGCGCTCTCACTCGCGCGCGAAGGCCGCCACGAGGAGGTGATTGAGATGCTCGAGGAGCATCTCGAACGTGACCGGCCCGCCGTACCGGATCGCCCCGATCTGTACGCGCTGCTCGGCCGCGCGTACGCGGCCGCCGGCGAGAACCCCCGCTCGATTGCGCTTTTCAGCCGCTGCCTCGAAGAGATTCGCGGATCGGAGGGCCCGGACCCGATCCTGTTCGTTCGCTTCGCGAGCTATCTGAGCTACGCACTCGTGGACGCGGGGGACGCCGCCGCCGCCCAGCGGGTGCTGGCCGACGCTCTGGAGCGGGCCGACGGCGTCAGCGACCGCTATACGCTCATCAGGCTCTACTGGTCTCTGGGCCGCTTCTATGCGGTCGAGGGGCCGCCCGGGAGGGCCCTCGACTATGTACGGCGCGCGATTGCGCTACTCGAGGCGACCGAGGACACGTTCCACCTGGCGCGGGCACATCAGCTCTGTGCGGTCATCCTCCTGGACCAGAAGAGCGGGCAGACGGCACGCAAGCACCTCGAGCGGGCAGCGCAGCTACTCGGTGAAGAGGCGAGCCCGGGCGATCTCGGCGCCCTCGGTACCGAACGGGCCAGACTCGAGCTCCAGCTCGACCAGCCCCAAGCGGCGCGCAGCTACGCCCTGGGGGCTCTGTCGCTGCTCGAGGGCGGAGCCGAGGTTGACGTTGGTCACGCCTGGCGCACGCTCGCGGAGGTGTTCGAGCAGCTCGGAGATACCGATCTGGCCGAGCGCTCCTACCGCACCGCAGCCGAGGTCTTGACCGAGCAGGGCGCCCCCCGACTCCTCGCCGAGACGTATCGCGCCTGGGGGAAGTTTCTGCGAACCCAGGGACGTGAGGACGAGGCCCTCGACGTCTTCGAGCGTGCCGCAGACCTGGCCGTCTTCACCGTGGCACCGCACGGGGTCGACGTCGCAGACCGCCGGCACCGTGAAGAACTAAGGACTAGGGACTAGTCGAAGGGCGGGCCTCCGAAGACCCACCGGCCGCCGAGCATGGTTGCGACGACTCGCACCTCTCCCAGCTCTTCGGGCGGGCACGCCAGCGGGTCCCGGTCGAGCACGACCAGGTCCGCCAGGTAGCCGGGTAGGAGCTTCCCCCGGGTCCGCTCGTCGCCCGAGAGCCAGGCGGGCGTGACTGTCGTGGCTAGGAGCGCCTGTTCCACCGTGAGCGCCTGCTCCGGATGCCAGGGCTCGCGCTCGTCGAGGGTCCGCAGAACGCCGGCTTTGACCCCCAGGAGGGGATCGAGCTCCTCGATCGGCGCGTCAGAGCCGTTCGCGACGAGTGCGCCGCTCTCGACGATCGAGCGGAACGGGTAGGCGCGGTCCGTGCTGCCGGCCCAGAAGCGGTCGGCGATGTCGCGGTCAGACGGCGCGTGGCTGAGCTGAACGGACGCCGCCACGCCGAGGGCGGCAAAGCGGGGAAGGTCCTCCTCGGCGAGGAGCTGGGCGTGCTCGATCCGGTGGCGAAGGCCGAGGGGTCTCCAGACCTCCTGGGTGGTCTCGAACGCGTCCAGGGCTTCGCGGTTCGCCAGATCTCCGATCGCGTGCACCGCGACCGGGAATCCTGCTCCCGCCGCGCGGACGACGATGTCGGCCAGCTCCGTGCCGCTCGTTATCTCGATCCCGCTCCCGTCGAGGAGCCTGGCCGTCTGCGAGCCGAGCGTCCCGTCCATGAAGACCTTCAGGTAGCCGATCCGCACGAGGTCGTCTCCGAAGCCGGACCGGATTCCGAGCCCTTCGAGCTCCTCGCAGCGCTCGTGGGGAAGCGATTGCCAGACGCGTAGCGAGAGCGCGCCCTCGCCGCGGAGCGTCTGGAAAAAGCCGAGTGCGCCGAGCTTCCCGTCCTTGTCGTGCACGGCGGTGACTCCCCGCGACGACGCGAGGGCAATCCCCTCCCGCATCGCTTCGAGCCACTCCTCCGCGGGGGTCTCGACCCAGCGTTCGCGGAACCGCCAGGCCGACTCTTCGCGAAGGATGCCGGTGGGCTCGCCCCGTTCGTCGACCTCGACCACGCCGCCCCGAACGGCCAGGTCTCCGTTCGCCCGCGCGAGGGCGGCGGAGTTCAGCCAGAGGCTGTGGCCGTCTTTCGCCATGAGGGCGACCGGGAGGTCGCCCGTGGCCGCGTCGAGAGCTTCCCGGCTGGGCTCGACGGGAGGCGACCACTCGGCATTCCGCCAGCCGGTGCCGCGGAGCCAGCGACCCGGCATCGCCGTCCTCGCGGCCTCGGCGACGCGCGCGACGGCCTCCTCGAGCGTGCGAGTGCCCTCGAGTCGTATCTGCCGCTGGGCCAGCGCCCACTGTGGGAAGTGGACGTGGGAGTCGGTGAACCCCGGCAGGACGCACCGACCGCCGAGGTCGACGCGCTCAGGGCTCGCCAGGGCTCGTTCGTGAGTGCCGACCCCTCCCACGATGCGCTCCCCTGCGATCGCGAGCGCGCGCGCCAGCGGCAGTGACGTGTCCATCGTCCTGATAGCGCCGTTCTCGAGGATCATCGGGAGGACTCTAACCCTGAGCCGGTGGACCTCTTGGGGCACGCCGATCGTAGCCAACTGAATGGACCTCGTCGCGGCGGTGCCCTCGTATAGTCGGATGGGAATGGCGGGCTTCCGGCGTGGGGAGCGGGCCTCGATCCGGCGCGCCCGCTCCGGATCCGTCCCGGATGTCGAGGAGCTGTTCCGCGAGCACTGGCCGCGGGCCTACCGGGCGGCCTACCTCGTCGTGCACGATGCGGCCGCTGCCGAAGACATCGCGCAGGAGGCCTTCCTAGCCGCGGTCAGGTCGCTCGAGCGTTTCGATGCACGCCGCCCGTTCGCGCCCTGGCTCCACCGGATCGTCGTCAACCGGGCGATCGACTGGACGCGCGCGCGCTCGCTCCGGCTCGAGCTGGGAGACGCCCTGGTGGGGGAGCAGCCGGCGCCGACCGCGAATCGCACCGCTCCTGTGTCCGACGAGGTGGTTCGGGCTCTCGCGACGCTGTCGCCGGAGCACCGGGCCGTCGTCGTCCTCCGGTTCCTGCTCGAATACACGCCCGGCGAGATCGCCGGTGTGCTCGAGCTCCCGCGCGGAACGGTCAACTCTCGCCTGCGCCGGGCCCTCGACGCGCTTCGGGAATGTTTCGACGAGGAGCAAGCGTGAGGGACGCGGACCTTCGGCAAAAGCTCCTCTCCGTGCTGCCACCCGACGAGCTCGAGGCGGAGCGGCGGAGCTGGAACGTCGTTCGGGCCGCCTGGGAGACGCGCGAGGCGCTGCCCCCGGAGCGGCGGCTTCGGCCGATTCTGGCGGCAGCCCTGTTCGCCACGGCCGCCGTCCTGGGGGCCGTGGCCCTCACGCCGGCGGGAGGGGCGGTCGGGGGCTGGATCAAGGATGCCTTCGTTGGCCAGCCCGACGCGCGGCCGGCGCTCGATTCCCTCCCCGCGCCTGGGAGCCTGCTCGTCTCCTCGGCGCAGGGCGTCTGGGTGGTTCGCCCGGACGGCTCGAAGCGCCGCCTCGGCGACTACCGACAGGCGTCGTGGTCGCCTCGTGGGCTCTTCGTCGCAGCCACCGGCGGGCATCAGCTCGTCGCGCTCGAGCCAGACGGCGACGTGCGCTGGACGGTTTCCCGCCGACAGTCTGTCTCCGACGCTCGGTGGATGCCCGGCACTGGCTTCCGGGTCGCGTATCGGTCCGGTCGGAGCCTTCGTGTCGTCGGGGGCGACGGGGAGGGCGACCGCCTGCTCGCGCCGCGCGTTGCTCCGGTAGCGCCCGCGTGGCAGCCGGTCGAGGAGCACGTGCTCGCCTATGTCGACCGCGCCGGTCGGATCCACCTGGTCGGGGCGGACGACCGGCGCGAGCGCTGGCAGACCAGGCGGGCCCGCCCGGCGCACGGGCTCGAGTGGTCGAGGGACGGCAAATGGCTCCTGGCCTGGAGCCCGAACCTGATCCGGGTGTACGGCTCCGACGGCCAGCTCGACACCGCGATCCGTGTCCCGAAGCGGCTCTACGCGGTTCTTGCAGCAACCTTCAAGCCGGGCACCCGGAAGATCACGAACACCGTGTACGAGAAGAAGACCGGGAAGAGCAGCGTCTTCGTCGGTTCGATCGAGCGCTTCAGCGGCCTCGGCCGGTTCACGAAGCTCACTTGGTCGCCGGACCGCGG
>DASQGA010000179.1:0-1643 GCA_035632855.1 Gaiellaceae bacterium
CGTCGAGCTCGACGGCCGCCCGGTCGACTGCGACCTGCTGGTGGTCTCGGGCGGGCGCCAGCCCGCCTACTCCCTCCTCTCCCAGGCGGGCGCGCGGGTCGAGTACGACGCAGGCCGGGGCATTTTTGTCCCCACCGACCTGCCTGAGGCGATCGAGGCGGTCGGCGCCGTCGCGGGCGACACCGGTCCGGCTGTCGTTCCTGCGGCGACCTACAACGGCGCCGGCTCGAAGGGCAAGTGCTTCGTCTGCATCTGCGAGGACGTGACCGACAAGGACGTCAAGCGCGCGATCGCGGAAGGCTTCGACTCGATCGAGCTCGCGAAGCGCTACACGACGGTGACGATGGGTCCCTGCCAGGGAAAGCTCTGTCATCTCCCCTCGATCCGTCTCTACGCACGCGAGAACGAGACGGACGAGGCCACGATCGGGACGACGACGGCGCGGCCTCCGTGGGCGCCCATCGAGCTCGGCCTCCTCGCCGGCCGCCCGCACGAGCCTGGAAAACGGACGTCGATGCACCACCGCCACAAGGACCTGGGCGCGACGATGATGTGGACCGGCGCCTGGCGGCGCCCGCACTCCTACGGCGACCCGGGCGACGAGGCGAAGGCCGTCCACGACTCGCTCGGCGTCATCGACGTCTCGACACTCGGCAAGCTCATCGTCCGCGGCCCGGACGCAGCCACCTTCCTCGAGCGCATTTACCCGAGCAAGTTCGCAGACATGAAGCCGGGGCGGATCCGCTACGCGGTGCTCGGGACCGACGCGGGGCGGATCATGGACGACGGCACCGTCGGGCGCCTGTCCGAGGAAGAGTTCTACGTCACCACCACGTCGACCGGGGCCGAGGGCGTCATCGAGTGGTTCGAATGGTGGAACGCGGTCTGGCACCTCGACGTCGAGATTGTGAACCTGACCGGCGCGCTCGCTGCCGTCAACGTCGCAGGCCCGAACGCACGAAAGCTCATGGAGCGCCTCACCGACCTCGACGTCTCGAACGAGGGCGTCAAGTACCTCGACGCGAAGCACGCCAAGATCGCCGGCGTCCCCTGCCTCATCCTCCGGATCGGGTTCGTGGGCGAGCTCGGCTACGAGCTCCACTTCGCGAGCCCCTACGGGGAGTTCGTCTGGGACACGATCCTCGAGCAGGGGGCGGAGTGGGACATTCGCCCGTTCGGGCTCGAGCCGCAGCGGATCCTCCGCCTGGAAAAGATGCACGTCCTGATCGGCCAGGACACCGACTCGGAATCGAACGTGCTGGAGGCAGGCATGCCTTGGATCGTCAAATGGGACAAGGAGGACTTCGTCGGCAAGTGGGCGCTCGAGCATGTCCAGGAGCGCGGCTTCCGGTCGCAGCTCGTCGGGTTCGAGATGGCGAACGGCGTCGTGCCGGACGAAGGGGGGCAGATCGTGCACGAGGGCACGTCGATCGGCCGGGTCACAAGCTCGCGGCGAAGCTCGCAGCTCGGGAAGTCGATCGGGATGGGCTGGGTGCCTCCGGAGCTCGCCGAAGACGGCGCCCGGATCCAGATCAAGGTAGGGGACGGGCTCGAGGAGGCGTCCGTCCGGCTGCGCCCCTTCTTCGACCCCGAGGGGGAGCACCTCAGGTCATGAGCACGCTCGACTTCCTCTCGATCGACAA
>DASQGA010000180.1:0-6432 GCA_035632855.1 Gaiellaceae bacterium
GCCCCAGCTCGCCCGTTCGGCTGAGCCGGTGTAGCGGCGGCGCTCCGAGACCTCGACGGACATGATCGTCTCGGGTCTCAGGTAGCGGCCACGTACGCGGGGCCACGCCTTCGCCTCGGCGAGAGCCTGGACGAGCTGCGCTGCGCATGCTTCCGCCGACTGCTCGTCGGCAAAGGTCTCGATCTCGACCCAGTCGCCCGCCTCGAGGTTCAGGATGACCCGAAAGAAGTGTTCCTCGGCCCACTGATCGTCCGCAGGAGCGTTTGCCGGGGTCTCTTCGGGCAGCGGAGCCTCGACGCGCAGCCCGGTCGGCGAGACGACCTCGCCGGCCGGCTGGCCGACGGTTCGAAGAGGCTCGGCGCCAGGCTGGAGTGGCTCGGGTGACGACATGCTGATGCCGTTATCGGCGCGACCGCCGCGGAACTGAAGCCGTCAGAGGCCTATGCCGCTAGTCGCGGTTGGGCAGGAAGCTCGTCACGTGTCCGGTCGCGTTGGCGTCCCGGATCTCGGATTCTTCGAGGGCGCCGATCCGCAGGAGGAGCTCGAGCTCGTCCTGGAGGTGCGTGCGCATCATCTCGGGCCCGTCAGTCGCGATCGTGAAGCGGACACCTGCGTCGGCCAGGGCCCGGCAGGTGTCGCGGAGGGCGTCCTCGTCCGCAAGCGCGCGCGTCAGGAGATTCGAGCTCGGACAGATCTCGAGGACGGTCCCTGCGTCGCGAAGGAGCGCCATCGTGGCCTCATCCTGTGCGGCCAGGATCCCGTGCCCGATCCGTTCGGGTCGAAGGACCTCGACGACCTCCCGGATCTCCTCCACTCCCGTCTGGCCGCCCTCCTCGCCGACGTGGATCGTGATGCCGAGGCCGGCGCTACGGGCCGTTTCGACGAGGGGTGCGAGCTGGCCGTAGGGATACCTCCCAGGGGCGGGCCGGGGCCCGGCGATGTCGACGCCAACGATGCCCCGGGAGGCGTAGCGGATCGCCTTCTCCACGATCACCTCGTTCTGCTCGGTCGTGAACGTTCGGTCCATCATCAGAATCAGGCCCGCACGGACGAGCGGGTACTCGAGGCCGGCGCGGTCGAGCCCGCGCACCGCGGCCATGATGATGTGGTCGAGGTCGCGCTCCCCGCCCCGGTTTCGCTTCATGGGATTGAAGCGAAGCTCGAGCGTCGTGATGTTCTGGGTCCTGTACGCGCCTCCGATCGCCCCGTGTACCGAGCGCTCGACAGCGAGTGGGCTCGACTGGATGAGCTCGGTCCACTTGTAGATCGAGTCGAGCTGGGGGAGGCCCTCGACACCGCGGGGGTCGACGGTCACGAGTCCCTCGAAGTCCCAGTAGTCCTTGACCGGGAGGGCGATTCCCTGCTCGTGGGCGAGCGTCCAAAGGACGGCCGGGTCGACCGAGCCGCCCAGGTGCGTATGGAGCTCCGCGAGCCCATGGCGACTGATGTCTTCGACGACCGAGCGCGTCGCAAGAGCCTGGGTCTCGGTCATGGGACGAGTCTACGGAGTGCAATGAAGACGCGGAGCCGCGTGAGATGGTTGATCGGCAACTGCCACGCCCACGGATGCCAGCCCAGACGCTGCGCCAGACTGCACCCTCGCCCTTGTCAAGGCTTCTAGCCTTGGCTGCGGCCGATGGCGCACCCTGGCTTGGTCTGGCCCGTCCCCGCAGGCGCACCAATTACCGACCAACCATCTAGGCTCGGCGCATGAAGATCGGCATTGTCGTCCCGTTCTCGTGGTCCTTCTGGGGCGGGGTGCCCGAGCACGCGGACCACCAGGCCCGAACTCTGATCGACCTCGGGCACGAGGTGCAGGTGATCATGGGTCACGATCCCCCCGGCCGGTTCACCAAGCTCCTCCATCCCCGTGTGGGCCGCCACGAGCGGCCTCCGGACTACGTCATCCCCGTTGGGCGCTCGGTGATCGTTCCCGCCAACGGCTCGCTTCCGAACCTCGTCCTGAGCCCTCAGGCGATGCTCCGCATGCGGCGGATCTTCGCGCGCGAGCAGTTCGACGTCGTCCACGTTCATGAGCCCTTCACGCCGATTCTCGGGACCTTTGCGCTGGCGATCGCCGAGTGCCCGGTGGTGTCGACGTCCCATGCTTCGGGCGACAAGCTCACCTGGTACAAGAACTCCCGTTACACGTGGGGCCTCCTCGCCGACCGCATCGACTATCGGATCGCGGTGTCTGAGCGGGCGCGGGCGAGTGCCGAGCCCATCATCGGCGGGCCGTTCGAGATCCTTCCGAACGGCGTCCTGATCCCGCCCGTTGCTTCGGCCTCGGGACGGGACGACCACGTCGTCTTCATCGGGAGACACGAGCCCAGGAAGGGCCTTGCCGTTCTCCTGCGCGCCTGGCCCCGTGTAGCCACGGCGACGGGCATGAGGCTCCGCGTCGTCGGTGCCGACCCCCTCTCGGTTCGCTGGCTCATGCGCCGGCTCGGGCTCTCGCACGAGAACGTCGACCTGCTCGGCTCCATCTCCGAGGAGGCGCTCACACAGGAGCTTCTCAGGGCCAAGGCTCTGTGCGCACCTTCGACGGGCCGTGAGAGTTTCGGGATGGTGCTCACGCGTGCCTTTGCGAGCTCGGCCCCGGTCGTTGCGTCGGACATCGAGGGATACAACGACGTCGCCGGCCCGGAGAACGGCCTCCTCGTGCCACCCGGGGATCACGAGGCGCTCGCCGACGCCCTGGTCGCGCTGGTCGCCGACGAGTCGCGTCGGGCCGCGATGGGGGAGGCCGGACGCCGCGTTGCAGAGGAGCGCTACGCGTGGCCGCGGATCTGCGAGCGTCTGGTCGAGGTCTACGGAGGCTTGACAACCGGCGACCCCCGGGTCGCCGTGGCCGCTGCGTGAGAGTCCCGATCCCTCAGACGCGGATCGGCCGTGTCGCACTCGTGCTTCCGCCCCTGGCCGGCGCCGTCGCGCTCGTCTTCTGGCACGGTCCGGATACCGGTGTCGTTTGGGACGCGTTCGCCCTCGTCGCCTGGGGCTGGGTCGTGGCGGCCGTCGCGATCAACTTCGCTTCCGTACTCTTCCGATCAGTCGCCTGGAAGGTCGTGATCGATCAGGCTGTTCCGGCACCCAAGCCCCGTCGTCGCACGGTCTTCGCCGCCTTCTCCATCGGCCTGCTCGGGAACGCGGCGCTCCCCGGCCGGGTCGGCGAGATCGCCCGAGTCGTCGTCCTGACCCGCCGCATGCGCAGCCGTCCCGGTACCTGGGCCACGATCGTCGGGACGGTCTTCGCCCACCGGATGTTCGACGTCCTCGCCGGAGTCGCGCTCGTCGTCTATGTCCTCTATGCCGCCAGGATCCCGGACTGGGCCGTGCCAGGACTGGCGATCGTGCTCGGCATCGGCATCGGAGCGCTGATCGCCGGCGTTCTTCTCGTCCGCTACCGGAGCCGCGTCCCGATCGAGGAGGTCGGTCCGGTCCGGAAGGCGCTCCGAACCGCGAGACGCGGCCTCGAGGTGCTGAAGCGCCCCGTCCCCGCTGGATCCGCGATCTTCCTCCAGCTCCTGGGCTGGACGGCCCAGCTCTTTGCCGTGTGGGCGACGCTGAAGGCCTTCCGGATCGATGTGCCCCTGAGCGCCGCCGCGCTCGTTCTGGTGCTGATGAACCTGGCCACGATCTTTCCGCTCTGGCCGGGGAACATCGGCTTGGTCCAGGCCGCGGTCGCCCTGCCGCTCCTGTCGTACGGGGTCGCCTATCCGCGCGGCTTTGCCTTCGGCATCGGGCTGCAGGCGATCGAGGCGTCGGTGGGCGTCGGGCTCGGTCTGCTCTTCCTCGCGCGCGAGGGCTTCTCGTTCGCGATGCTCAAGGGCATGCCGGAGATGAACGACGCGGATCGCGACGAGCGGGTTGCGCGGATCGCTTAGCCAGGTTTACGAGTGCTTCGTGACCGGGTATTCAACCTCCGCGAAACGGAAAGGAGGGACGACCCATATGTACATCGGACTCGGCACCATTCTGCTCATCATCCTGATCGTTCTTCTGATCGCGTTCGTCTTCTAGAAACGCCGCCGAGACCGGCCGCGCGCCGCAAGGCGCGCGGCCGCAGCAGCTCCAACAGCGACGGGCGAAGGCCCGTCGCTTTCTGCTTCAGGGCCTACAGCTCGCGGATGAGAAAGGGCGACCTTCTGGCCGCCCTTTCTCATCGAGATTGTGCTCGCCGGCCTTAGTACGGCGGCGGGCGGTCGTACGGATCCCGAACGATCGTCTCACGGCGATAGCCGCCGAATCCGCCCCAGCTCGACCAGAACACCAGCGAGAGCAAGAGGCCGAGTAGCCCGACGATCATGAGAATCACCCCGACGGTGTCAAGGTCGATCCCGCTCGTCGTGACGGTTACCGCGAAGGCGAGTATTGCGCCGACTGCGATCAGAAGAATGCTTACACCAACGCCCATTTCTACTCCTCGGTAGGGGTCTACGCCCTCTGTACCCATGAGGCGTGGGTCTCATGCCGGGGCGCCGGGTCTCTTTCGACTAACGAAACGGCGTTCCTGCCCGAACCAGGTCGGAACGGGGCCGCTTAGTCGGACTGGGCCTCGCGGAGCCGGCGCGTCATCGTCTGGAGGAGCGTCCAGGCCACTTCCGGATGCTCTTCGACGAACGGCTTGAACTCCCACGGCGTCATCCCGTAGCAGGTGAGGTCCGTCACGGCCGTGATCGTCGCGGACCGGATGCCTTCGTCGATCAGCGCCATCTCGCCGAAGTAGTCTCCGGGCCCGAGCTTGGAGCGCACCTGCCCGCCGATGGCCACCTCAGCTTCGCCTTCAACGATGACGAAGAACCCGGTTCCGGTTGCGCCTTCGCTGACGACCGTGGAGCCCCCGGGAAACTTCCGCTCGTGGAGCTGACCGGCCAAACGCTGGAGTTCCTTGTCACCGAGACCGGCGAGAAGCGGCACCTTCTTCAGCGCATCGACGGGCTGGGTCGCCATGGCCGAGGATCATAACGGGCGAAAGGTCCCTTCCCACCCGCGGCGAACTCGGAGCCGTGCGCACGCAGGCCGCCCTCTACGGCGAAATCGATCTCGAGCTCTCCTGGTCGGAAGCCGAGCTACCCGAGCGCGAGCGGACGAAGCACGTCCACCGACTGCATCCGTATCTGGGGAAGTTCGTGCCGCAGCTCGCGGAAGTCTTCCTGCGGCGCTACGGGCCGCCCGGCGACCTGGTTGGGATCCCTTTGTCGGCTCAGGGACGACGCTCGTCGAGGCGAACGCGCTCGGTCTGCAGGCTGCGGGCTGCGACGTGTCGGCGTTCAACTGCCTGCTTTCCGGAGCGAAGACGGGGGTGTACGACCCGGAGGCGCTGCTCGCGGACGTCGTTCACCTCGGTGAGCTCGAGGGCAAGCCCGTGCTGCGGGGTGCTTCGCCGTACCTGAGCCGTTGGTTTTCCCCTCGCGCGGTCGGCGAACTGCTCGCCTTCCGCGCGCGTCTGGCCGGTACGACCTATCCGGAGCTTTGGAGCGTCGTTCTCTCCCGGGCGGCGCGCTCGGCCCGGCGCACTCGACACGACGATCTCGACTTTCCCAAGGAGCCCATCACGGCCGAGTACTTCTGCCACAAGCACCGGAAGACGTGCCGGCCCGTCGGGGAGGCGGCGAAGTTCCTCCGCCGCTACGTCCGCGACGCCGCTCAGCGCGTCCACGAGTTCGCGGCGCTTCGGGCTGAGACCTCGTCGCTCGTCCTCCATGGCGACGCCCGGGTGCTCGACCCTCCCGAGCAGATCGACCTCGTGTTGACCTCCCCTCCGTATCCCGGGTTGATCGACTACCACGAGCAGCATGCGTACGCCTTCGAGCTGCTTGGGCTCGAGCGCAGGGACGAGGCCGAGATCGGGCGCGGCCTTCGCGGGTATTGCGAGGGAGTCGCAGCAGTGCTCGAGCGCGCGGCCTGGGCCCTTCGCCCGGGAGGCCGGATCGTCGTCGTCGTGAACGACCGCCGCGACCTCTACCGGGGCATCCTCAGCGACGCCGGCCTCCGGCTCGAGGATCGCGTCGTCCGGCACGTGAACCGGCGCACGGGACGTCGAAATGGCGAGTACTTCGAGGAGATCTTGGTCGCGCGGCCGTCAGCCGCGCGACGCCGAGCCGGCGATCCCGGGACGGATCAGTGGGTGCCCCGGCAACCTCGTCGGCTCCAGCCGCTCGACGCGCAGGCCTGACGTGCGAATCGCCGCGGCCGTGTCGCGGTTCAGGTGACAGCCGCCCGCGACCCGACGGTGAAGCGGCGTCAGCCGGTCTTGCCAGCGTGCAGTCCGCCCCTCGCCGCGAACATGCTCGAGGAAGTGGAACGCGCCGCCGGGACGGAGGACGCGCCGCACTTCTGCGAGCGCGGCACCCAGGTCGGCCACGGAGCAGAGAACGAGGGTCGCGACCACGTGGTCGAAGGTGTCATCCGCGAACGGCAGCGACTCGGCGG
>DASQGA010000181.1:0-6506 GCA_035632855.1 Gaiellaceae bacterium
CGATCAGGACGGCAGCAGCCCCGAGCGCGCCGAGCGTTTTGCCCGACGTCCAGCCGTTGTTCGTCGACTGCGTGAGACCGTAGACGAGGAACATGAGACCGGCGGTGACGGTTGTCGCCCCGGCGGCGTCGAAATGCCGCGCCAGGTCGGTCGCACGGCTCTCACGGACGTAGCGCGGCACGAAGTAGAGCGTCGCGATCCCGATCGGAACGTTGACCAGGAAGATCCATTCCCAGCCCGCGTACTCGGTGAGCACGCCGCCGGCGAGGACGCCGATCGCGGCACCAGAGCCCGCGATGCCGCCCAGAATGCCGAGTGCCTTGTTCCGCTCGGCCCCCTCTTCGAAGGTGACCGAAACGATCGAGAACACCGACGGGGAGAGAATCGCCCCGGCCGCGCCCTGCAGGAGCCGAGCGGCGATGAGCATCCCCGACGAGACCGACAGGGCCGCCACGAGCGACGTGATCGCGAAGAGCCCGAGGCCGATCATGAAGAGCTTCCGGCGTCCGAGCAGGTCGCCGATCCGGCCGCCGAGCAGGAGAAGACCACCGAAGGTCAGTGCGTAGCCGCTGATGACCCACTGGAGGTTCTCCGGGGAAAAGTTCAAGTCTGTCTGGATGGATGGGAGCGCGACGTTCACGATCGAGACGTCGAGCACGACCATCAGGTAGGCGATGCCGAGAACAGCAAGCGCCTTCCATCGCTTCGGGTCGGGTGCCATGGGCTTAACGGTCCTCCTCGTGCGGATTCAGTCGTTTTGCGATTTAACGATGTGTGGCTCACAACATTCCTGAGACCGGAATCGCGCCGCAAGGGGGTTATCACTACCTTCCTTCGAGGTGGGTCCAGACTCCTGCCGCCCCCGGGCAGCTCGGCACGTGGCGTGCATCCGCTATCTCGAAGCGCCGTCGCCGTCGTACGCTGTCGGCATGAGCGTCTGCGTGACCTGCGGTCGCATGAATGCAGACGACGCACGCTTCTGCTCGTCCTGCGGCTCGGTTCTCGCCGCCTCGCCGTCCGACGTCCGCAAGACGGTCACGATCGTTCGTTGCGACGTCACCGGCTCGACTGCGCTCGGGGAGCGGCTCGACCCTGAGTCTCTCCGGCACGTCATGGGGCGCTACTTCGACGAGATGGCTCGGGTCATAGAGCGGCACGGCGGGACGGTCGAGAAGTTCATCGGCGACGCGGTGATGGCGGTCTTCGGCATCCCGGTCCTGCATGAGGACGATGCGATACGTGCGGTCAGGGCCGCCGCCGAGATGCGCGAGGCGCTCGCGGCCTTGAACGTCGAGCTCGTGGGCGATCTGGGCGTTCTCGTTGAGGTGCGAACCGGTGTCACGACCGGCGAGGTGATTGCGGGCGATCCCTCCGCCGGGCAGGCTTTCGTCACGGGGGATGCGGCAAATACGGCCGCGCGGCTCGAAAGCTCGGCCGCGCCCGGCGAGATCCTCGTCGGAGACCCGACGTACAGACTCGTCTCGGACGCCGTCGAGGTCGAGCGCATCAGGCCGCTCAGGGTCAAGGGCAAGGCAGAGCCGCTAGCGGCGTGGCGCTTGCTCGCCGTCCGTCCTCATGCCGAGGCGTTCGTGCGCCGGCTCGATGCGCCGATGGTGGGGCGGACAGGCGAGCTTGCGGTCCTTCGCGACGAGTTCGACCAGGTGACCGCCAATCGATCCTGTCGACTCGTCACGATCCTCGGAGAAGCCGGCATCGGCAAGTCGCGCCTCCGACAGAGCTCGTCGAGACCGTTCGAATGCAGGCGACTGTCTTCTCCGGCCGTTGCCTTCCCTACGGGGAAGGGATCACGTACTGGCCACTCGTCGAGATCGTCCAACAGGTCGCCGAGGGCGAGGCGGAACCTCGTCTGCGCGATCTTCTGAGCGGCGAGCCCGAGGGTGGGCTGGTCGCCGAGCGAGTCGCCGCGGTCGTGGGTGGAGGAGAACACGTTGCGGGCAGTGACGAGATCGCGTGGGCGGTGCGGAAGCTCATGGAGCATCTCGCACGCGAGCGCCCCGTCCTCATCCTGCTCGACGATCTCCAATGGGGCGAGGCAACGTTCCTCGACCTGGTCGAGCACCTGGTCCATCTCTCGCGCTCGGCACCGATCCTGCTCGTGGGCCTCGCCCGGCCCGAGCTGCTCGAGCTCCGCCCGGCCTGGCCGGGCCTGAAGGTAGGCCTCGAGGCGCTCTCCGGACCCGAGTCCGCGATGCTCATCCAGACGCTGCTCGGTGAGCGCCTGCTGGACGAGCGCTCGCGCGGGCGGATCTCGGCAGCGGCCGAGGGGAATCCGCTCTTCCTTGAACAGATGCTCGCCATGCTGGCGGAGGACCAGCCCGCCGGGGAGCTCGCGATACCGCCGACGATCCAGGCGTTGTTGGGTGCCCGGCTCGATCGACTGGAGGCCGGGCCGCGGGGCGCGATCCAGCGTGCATCCGTGATCGGACAGGAGTTCTGGATGGGCGCCCTGCGTGAGCTCTCACCTGCGGTCGAGCAGCTCGGGTCGTCGCTCCTCGAGCTCGTCCGGGCGGAGCTGATCCGGCCTCACGATTCGACGATCCCGGGCGAGGATGCATTCCGGTTCGCGCACATCCTCGTTCGCGACGCTGCGTACCGAGCTCTTCCGAAGCAGGAAAGGGCGGACCTGCACGAGCGCCTCGCCACGTGGTTCGAGCGACTCGACATGAGTCGCTCACTGCAGCACGACGAGATCGTTGGCTACCACCTCGAACAGGCTTTCAGGTACAAGACGGAGCTCGGGCCCGCCAACGCGGAGACCGAGCTGCTCGCCCGCTCGGCCGGCGAGCGCCTCGCGGCTGCCGGTCGGCGAGCGTACCTCCGGGGCGACACGCCGGCCACAGTCAACCTGCTCGGACGGGCGGGCGACCTCCTCCCGGCCCGGTACCCGGGTCGCCTCGAGCTGCTTCCAGACCTCGGGGCCGCGCTCATGGAGGCTGGCGACCTCGAGCGGGCGAGCATCCTCCTCGACGAGGCGGTGCAGCACGCGAAGCCGGGCGCGGCGTCGCTCGCCTCGATCTTGCGTCAGATGATTGCCACACAGCAGGACTACGACCTGCCGCCCGAAGCTCTGCCAGAGCTCGATGCAGCGATCTCGGCGTTCGAGAGCGAAGGAGATCAGCGCGGGCTGGCCCGGGCATGGCTCCTCCGCGGCGAGATCCACAACTACCTCGGTGAGCGCGAACAAATGGGCGTGGCTGCGGCGCGATCGGCCGAGCACGCCCGTCGTGCGGGCGATCACCGCGCTGAGGCCGAGGCGTTGCGGCTCTTCGGAGGCGCCCTCGTGTATGGACCGACACCGGTATCCGCGGGCATAGTCCGGCTCGAGGAGATCCTCGCCGGCGGCGGCTCGAACAGGATGGTCGAGGCGGCCGTGATCGCGCCGCTCAGTGCGCTCAAAGGCATGGCTGGTGACCTCGACCGGGCGAGAGAGCTGGTCCGGCGCGCCCGGAGGATCTACGACGAGCTCGGCCTGACGTTCCAGCTAGCTCGACTCGGTTTCATGAGCGGGCGAGTCGAGCGGCTCGCTGGGAATCTCGAGGGCGCCGCCCAGGAGTTCCGGCAAGGCTGTGAGCTGCTGCAGGCGATGGGAGAGCGAGGTCGGCTGTCGGGAATGGCGATCGAGCTGACAAACGTCCTCGCCGACGTGGACGAACTCGGCGAGGCCGAGGCGTGGCTCTCGATTGCAGAGGATGCCATGGGTCCAGAAAGCGCCGCTCAGAGCTTCGACTTGCGGGCAAGCCGCGCGAGGCTCGCGGCAGCTCGCGGCGAGCCCGGCGACGAGACCCTCGCCGAGGAGGTGAGGGCGCAAGCGGCGGCGAGTGACGATTACACCTGGCGCGCCGACGCGCTCTGCAACTTCGCGGTTAGCTCGCTGGCGAGCGGTCGGGCGCTCGAGGCGGAACACTTCCTGAGGGATGCGCTCGCGGTGTACGAGGCCAAGGGCGACGTTGTCTCAGCCGCCCGCGTGCAGGCGCTGCTCGACCGGCTCGCCTCCGAGCGCCCCGCGTAAGAGCTCCGTTCGGCGGGAGGAATACTCACCAGCCTGCATGCGTTCCATGCGTGTGGGTAGTTTGGGCGCATGGACGTAAAGACACTCGACCACATCGCGTTCTGGGTGCAGGACCGCGACCGGATTTCGGACTTCGCCACCCGACATCTCGGGATGCACGTGATCGAGCGGACGGAGAAGTTCACGCTGATCGGATCTGACGCCCGCCGAGGGAAGCTCACGCTCTTTGCGGAAGAGGGCCCGCGCGAGCACGGCGCTCTCAAGCATGTTGCCTTGCGCGTCGCCAACCTCTCGGCGGCTGCTGGGGTGCTCCCCGACGAGGCTGAGACCGCCGACGACGGCTCGGTCTTCGTCGACGTCTCGGAAGGTCTTCGGATCGGGCTCGTGGAGGCACCGACCGACGTCGACTACGACCTCGATCATGTGGCGCTCTACTCCGGAGCGCCCGAGGAGACTGCGCTCGCCTACCAGAAGCTCGGCTTCCGTCCCGCGGGGACAAGCGCGGGTGGCACCCCTCGCGTCGAGGCCGGCGGCGCGTACGTCGAGTTCCATCGCGGCCAGGCCGAGGAGGTCGAACGACCGCTCCTGAACCACCTCGCCGTCCTCGTCGACTCCACGGAGGAGCACATTCGCGAGGCGAACGAGCTCGGCCTCGAGATCGCCGACATCGTCGATGCCGCTAATACGTACGCGCTCTTCCTCTGGGGTCCCGAGCGCGTGAAGATCGAGTACGTGGAGCACAAGGCGAGCTTCTCGCTCGTCTGACGGGCGCGGCGTGGCTCGCCGCTACGACCTCGTGGTGGCGGGAGCCGGCATGGCCGGGCTCGTCGCTGCCGTGCAGGCGGCCGAGCGGGGGGCATCCGTGCTCGTCCTGGAGAAGGGCGACCGTGCCGGGGGGTCGATGCGGCTCTCGAGCGGGTTCGTCTGGCGGTACCGGGAATGGGAGCGCTTCCGGGTCGAGTGTCCTGCCGGCGATCAGGACCTGCAGCGGCTCGTCTGGGAGGGGCTCGACGAGGATCTCGCCTGGCTCGAGTCGCTGGGCGCGCCCGTGCGGGAGCGCGAGACCGCGAATCCGCTGACAGTCGGGCTCCGCTTCGATCCCGACGGGCTCACCGACCTCCTCGTCGCACGGGCGGGAGAGGTGCGGCTCGGCGAGCCCCTCCGCGAGCTTCCCGACGGCCTGCCGGTGGTACTGGCGACGGGCGGGTTCCAGGGCGACCGGGAGCTCGTGCGACGCCACGTGACCCCGGAGGCTGTCGCGCTCGTCCTCCGCGCGAACCCGTGGAGCGCCGGCGACGGCCTCCGCCTCGGCCTCGCAGCGGGGGGAGTGCTCTCCGGCGGGATGAACGAGTTCTACGGGCGAAACCTGCCGGCCCCTCCGGCTCGGATCGTGCCCGGGGAGTTCGTGGGCCTGGCGCAGCTCTACGCCCACTTGGCGACGGTCAGGAGTCCGACCGGGGAGGAGTACGAGGCCCGCACGTGGTCCGAAATCGACGTCGTGCAATGGACCGCTCGCCAGCCGAACGCACGTGCCACGTACGCGGTGCCGGACGCGGCGCTCGGCCAGCGCGTCCGCAACCGTACGGTCGCGGAGATGATCGCGCGCGCCGAGGCAGTCGGCGGCCGGGTCCGGCGCCGTGATGGTGTGACCGAGGTGTGCGTCGTCGCGGGCATTACCACGACAACTGGCGGGCTCAGAGTGGACACGAGCGGTCGCGTCGCCGGGCGCGTCTTCGCCGCGGGCGCGGATGCGGGCGGCGTCTCTACCGGCGGCTACTCGAGCGGGCTCGCCGCCGCGCTCGTCCTGGGGCGGCGGGCCGCCGACGCGGCCCTGGATCTAGCTTAGGCTCGGCCTGGGCTAGGCGCTTGGCTGGAGGTAGGCGCAGAGGCGGCTGTCGCCAGGAAGGGGCGACGAGGCGATCTTCACGACCTCGAAGCGGCCCACATCGTCGAGCTCGATGGTCGACCCGGTCGCCGGCGGCTCTCCGTCTCGCTCGGCCAGCTCGTAGCCGGTCGGCTTCGTCACGAAGAGGAGATATCGCGTGGCCTCGTCCATCGGGGCAGACTACCCCGTGGCCGCTGCCACGTAGGCGGGCAGGTCGACCACGATCCTCGTGCCCCCGTCGTCGCCCTGGTCGACGCTGATACGCGCGTTCAGGACTCGGACACGCTCCTCGATGTCCTCGATCGACCCGCGCCGTCGCTCCGCGACGCCGTCGTCGACGACCTCGAGGCGGTAGCCGCCTCCCTCGACGGCGCCGACGCTCACGGTGATCTCCTGCGGCTTTCGCTGGACGGCCTGGTCCAGGGACTCGCGGATGATCTGGTACAGCTCAACCTGGGCCTTTTCGGCCAGGCGTTCCCCGTCCCGGACGTCGACCGCGACCCGGATTCGCTGCGACGCCTCGATCTGATCGCCGACTGCCTGCACGGCCGCCTCGAACCCCTGGTCGCGGAGGACGAGCGGCTCGAGCGC
>DASQGA010000182.1:0-1713 GCA_035632855.1 Gaiellaceae bacterium
GTCAACGAGCATCGGATCGTTCTGGGGCTTCTGCGCGGCGACGCGCTCACGAAGGACCCGACTGCCCACGCAGAGGAGGTGATGGAGCTCGGACCGAAGACGACCCTACCGAGCAACCCCGTCGAGAAGCTGCTCGGGTCGAGCTCCAATCAGGGGGTGAAGCACTGGGTCGTCGCCACCTCGCATGGAGTTCTCCTCGGAGTGCTGAGCCGCGCGGCGGCCGAACGGACACTCGAGGAGAGCCGACAGCCGGCGGCAGCGGATTGAGTCGAACGTGAGCGGCGCGATCGGGGGGCGGCGAGCGGGCAATTGGTGAGATTGGCCCGGTTGTCCTCGCCGCCCCCCCGGATCGATTGATTCGCTCGGCACTCGCGACCGGATGGGCGTTCACATGAAGGTTCTGTTGCGAAGTGGAGCGCGGTGAAACCGACCAAGGACAACGGCGCCGCGCTTGCGGCGCCGTTGCGCGTCGCTCTCTCACTGCACCCCCTACGGCAGGCGGCCGAAGAGCGCGCTACCGCGTCCGGACAGCTGACGATGAAGGGCTTCGCCGCGATGAAGATCTCCGACGGCTTCGTGCCCTGGTCGAATGCGCTCGGGAACGGCGAGTCGCGGTTGATCAGGTTCAGGTATGCCGCGTGGCGCGCCTCGACTGCGGCGATCTGCGCCCCGGCCTGCAGGAAGTCGCCGGTGTCGACGTAGCGAATCGCGCCGTCGTAGGCCATGACGCCCGTGTTCTCGAGCACCTGCGCGGTGGAAAGGAACGAGCCGACGTTGCGGAGCGCCGCGGAGAAGTTGAACGTGCACGGTTCTACCGGCGTCGCTCCGGCTGCTGCGAGGCCCGCGCGCAGAAAGTTGACGTGCCACCTCGTGGTCGCGAATCGCCCTCAGGTAGTTGTAGGCGCTGCTCTGATGCGTCCACCGAAGCCCGCGAAGAGCTTCGACCCGCTGATGGCCCCGCGGTTAAACTTCGCCGAGCTCGAGGGAACGCCCTCGTTCCTGGGTCGCCGAGCGCCTGCGTGTAGAAGGTCGCTTCCAGGTATTCGAGGGTCAGGGCGTAGTTGAGGATGTCGGCATCCTGCGGGTCGCCGTGCCCCGCGAAGGCCGTCGCCGGACTGCCGAGGAGTACGCCTCCTCCTGCCAGAGCCCCCGCTCCGAGACCGAGCTTGCGCAGTAAGCCTGCCCGCGAGTCCAGCGCTTCGCCGCCCGCCTCGACCGGTGCGGCCTCGCGACCGAACCGGTCGGGTATCGGCGTTCTGGTCATCGTTTCCCTCCCTTTCATCGGCCGCCCCAAGGGCGCGCTCCCCGGCGCGACGACCGCTACCTCGACGCCGAGCTGACGGAGCGAGGCCGCGACCTCCGAGCCGATGAATCCCATGCCGACCACGACCGCCTTCCGCCCGGGAGGGCCTCCGTGCGGATGCAGTCGGCGTCGTCGACGGTGCGGAGGTCAAAGACGCCCTCAAGGTCGAGGCCGGGGATGCCCGGGCGGCGGTTCCGGGCCCCGGTCGAGATCAGTAGCTTGTCGTAAGGCAGGCGCTCACCGTCCACGAGCTCGACGATCCTCTCGGCAGAGTCGAGCAGCACCGCGCGGAAGCCGAGACGGGTCGCTCTAGGGCGTAGCCCAGGAGGCTCCAGTGCTGCAGCGCTACGGAAGGCGATGATCGATTCCGGTCGGTTTTCGACGAGCTCGTGACCGGACGACACGCGCAC
>DASQGA010000183.1:0-10485 GCA_035632855.1 Gaiellaceae bacterium
GCCCGCTGGTCGTCGCCGACGCTGCTCTGGTCGAGCGGTTCGCCGACCGCGGCGGCGTCTCGAACCCGCTTCCCGCCGCCGGGAACGCGACCGAGCTCTGGGCGAAGGGCCCGACCGCGGCGGTCGTATCGGCCTTCGCCGCCTCGGACACGCATCCGTTCCCCATCGTCACTGCCGAGGAAGTGAGGGACAGCCCCTCGATCACGGCTGTGACGCGAACCTTTGGCTTCTTGAAGTCGCTCGGCTTCGGGGCCGGGCTCCTCGCAGTCGTCGGGCTCGTGCTCTACCTCCAGGCGCGCCAGCGGAGCCGGGTCGTCTCCTATGCTCTCTCGCGGCGGATGGGCCTTGCGAATTGGAGCCATCGCGTCTCCCTCGCACTCGAGCTCGGCACCATGCTGCTGGCAGCGCTCGCAATCGGCGCAGTCCTTGCGATCGCCGCCGCCCAACTCGTGCTCGGCGACGTCGATCCGCTCGAGAACATCCCGCCGGCGCCGCTCTTCCGCGCGCCCGTTGCCTTCATCTTGGCTTCGGGCGCAGCTCTGGCCGGCGTCGCGGTCCTGGGTGGTCTCCTCGCCAACAGGGCTGCCGAGCGGGCGAACTTCGCCGAGGTGATGCGCCTTGCGGAGTGAGCGCCCTGTCGCCGCCTGCCAGGCGCTCGTGAAGACGTATGCGACCGCAACCGAGCAGGTACAGGCTCTGCGCGGGGTCGACCTCTCGTTCCGCCGCGGCGCGGTGGCGGCAGTCGTCGGCGCCTCGGGGAGCGGGAAGTCCTCGCTCCTTCGCCTTCTGGCCGGACTCGACTTGCCGACGAGCGGCAAGGTGCTCGTGAACGGGCTCAATCTCGCGGCCATGTCGCCCAGGCGGCTGCGCGAGGTGCGAAGCTCGACCGTCGGGTTCGTCTTCCAGCGGCCCTCGGACAACTTCGTCCCCTACCTGACGGTCGACGAGCACCTGCGCTTGGCCGCGCGGGCAGCGAAGCGAGCGGACGGCCCTGGGGCCGATGAGCTGCTCGGTGCCCTCGGGATCGCGCACCGCCGGGACCATCTGCCGGAGGAGCTGTCGGGGGGCGAGCAGCAGCGCGCTGCCTTCGCACAGGTGCTGACGGCCGGCCCGGCGATCGTGGTTGCGGACGAGCCGACGGCGGAGCTCGACAGCCGCTCTGCGGAGGATCTCCTCGCCGTCATCCGGGGCCTCTCGGAGCACGGCGTCGCCTTCGTGATCGCAACCCATGACGCGGGCGTGACGCGGATGGCCGACGACGTCGTCGAGCTCGATCACGGCCGCGTGAAGCGCGACTCGCTCGGATCGCAGCAGGGCATCATGATTCAGGCTCCCGAGCTCGGTCCGGTCGCCGGTGGCGACGCGGTCGCGGAGGTCGCGGGTGTGACGAAGACGTACCGGCGAGGGCCCGAGCAGGTTCACGCTCTCGACGAGGTCTCACTCCACCTCGAACCGGGCCGCCTGGTCGGGCTAATGGGCCGGTCGGGCTCTGGAAAGACCACGCTCCTGAACGTGCTCGCAGGCTGGGAGGGTGCGGATGCCGGATCCGTCGTTTGGCTCCGGGATTCGGAGGCCCGGCTCGCCGAGCGCCGCTGGCACGAGATCGCCGTGCTCCCGCAGAAGTTCGGGCTCATCGAGGAGCTCACCGTCCGGGAGAACATCGAGTACCCGGCGCGGCTGCACGGCTCCCTAGAGTCGGCTCGCGGGCGGGTGGACCGGCTTCTGGGCGTGCTCGGGCTGGAGGAGCTCGAGCGCCGAGCGCCCAGCGAGACGTCGGTCGGCCAGCAGCAACGGACGGCGCTCGCGCGCGCGCTCGTGCTCCGCCCCCGTCTCCTCCTCGCCGACGAGCCGACCGGCCACCAGGACGCCACGTGGGCACGTGGTGTCTTTGCCTGTCTGCGCGAGGCCGCTGCCGACGGCACCGCCTGCCTTGTCGCGACGCACAACGAGGAAGTTTCCGGCTACTTCGACGAAGTCGTACGGATGGCGAATGGCCGGATCGAGCGGGGGGCGGAAGCGAGCCCAGAGGGTGCGACGGCCAGGAGGTCGATTTCGGGATAACGGGGGCTGGCCCGGCTGCTACCAGCCGCTCTCGGCGTCGTTGAAGACTGGCTCGCCCTCAACAAGAGTGAGCAGCACGCGGGCGTTCCCGATCTCGCTCGTGTCCCCCGCGAAGAGGTCCCGGTCGAGAAGGGTGAGATCGGCGAGCTTGCCTGACTCGATCGAGCCCGTCTCGCGCTCGAGCCGGTTGACGAAGGCGGAGCCGATCGTGAAGGCGGCCAGCGCAGTCGGAAGCTCGAGCCGCTCGTCCGGCAGAAACGGCTCCGCGTCGCCTGCATCGGGATCGGCGCGGTTCACGGCGACCTGAATCTGCGGCAGCGGGTTCGCCGTCGAGACCGTCCAGTCGCTTCCCATCGCGATCGTCGCGCCTGCGCGGTGCAGGCTTCCGAACGGATACATCGTCCCCGCCGTCTCTTCGCTGATGAAGGGAAGCGTCAGATCCTGCACGTAGCCCGAAAGGGTCGCCCAGAGAGGCTGCGCGTTCGCGACCACTCCGAGCTCGCGGAAGCGAGGCACGTCGTCGGGATGGATGAGCTGGATGTGCGCCAGGTGGTGCCGCGAGTCGCGGGCGCCGTTTGCCCGCCGGGCGGCCTCGAAAGCGTCGAGAGACTCGCGAACGGCGCGGTCGCCGATCGTGTGGATGTGAACCTGAAAGCCCTCGGCATCGAGGAGCGTGACCATGTCCGCGAGCTCGTCCGGCTCGTGCATGCCGATCCCCGTGCTTCCGGTCGAGCCGCCTTTGCCGTCGAGGTAGGGCTCGAGGACGGCGGCCGTGAAGTTCTCCATGACGCCGTCCTGGAAGATCTTCGCTCCGCGAATCCGGAGTCGGCCGGCCGTGCCCTTGTTCCGGAGGTCGACCAGGTCGGCCACCTGCTCGTCTCCCTTGTCGCGCGCCCAGAGGAGGTTGCCCTCGACCCGCGCAGTTAGCTCGCCGCGTTCCGCCAGCGCTCGGTAGGCGTCGAGCGTCTCCGGCATGACCATCGCATCCTGGATCGCAGTGATGCCGAGGGTGTGCAGATACGCCTGGGCAAGCCTGATCGCCTGCTGCCACTCCTCGGGTGACGTCTCAGGCACGAGGCGCTCGACGAGATCCATCGCCCCCTCCTGGAGGGTCCCGGACGGTTCCCCCGTCTCGTCTCGTTCGATCCGTCCGTCGCTCGGGTCGTCGGTCGCGTGGGAGAGGCCCGCCAGCTCGAGTGCTTTCGAGTTCACCCAGGCGCCATGTCCGTCGCGGTTCGTCAAGAAGACCGGGCGGTCGGGAACGATCGCGTCCAGGTCGCTCTTGACCGGAGTCCCGCCGGGAAACGCGTCCATCCCCCAGCCGCTGCCGAGGATCCATTCGTGCTCGGGGTGCGCCTCCGCGTAGCGGGCGACCAGCTCGGGGCTCTGTTCCCGGGTCGCCGTCCCGTGCAGGTCGCATTGAACTTGCAGGAGGCCGCCGCTCGTCGGATGGAGATGAGCATCCTGGAAGCCCGGCAGGAGCATGCGTCCGCGAAGGTCGACCACGTGCGTCTCGGGCCCGCCCAAGGCCTCGATTTCCGTGCTCGCGCCGACGGCGGCGATGCGCCCGGCGCGAACGGCGACCGCCTCGGCCCAGCTCCGGGCCGCGTCCATCGTGTAGACCCGCCCGCGAGTGAGGACGAGGTCGGGCGCTCCGTTCGGGCACACGGCACGAGCCTCTCCGACCGGCGCCCCCTCCTGCAAGCAGGAACCACCTAGGCATCCGTTCGATCAGGGTCTACGCTGCTCCGTATCCGAGAAGGAGGAGCGATGCGAAAGCTCATGACGTGCATCGTCCTGGCCGCAATTATCGGCGCGACCGTCCCCGCGCTCGCCTCAGCCGAGCCGGCGACCTTCGCGATCGCACGCCAGGGCAGCCTCGACGTGTCCAGCAGCATCTTCGTGACGTCGAGGGCAGTCGACCAGCGCGGCGGCTGGGTTGACGAAAGCAAGCCGTGTACGGCCTTCCGTGCACTCCGGGTCACGGCCGAGATCTTCCGCACGCGGCCGAACGGAACGGGGCAGCACCGGATCAGAACTCGGCAGAACGCGGTCATGAACTGCGCCGAGGGCGGTCCGAACCTCGGCTTCAGCCGGACCGCGGCGTCGGTCGGCTTGGCGTGCCCCGACGGGCGCTGGAAGCCCGGACGCTATGACTTCGTCACGCGCACGAAGCACCTCGCGAGCGGGCTCGTCGCGCTCGGAACCCTGAGCTGGATCAGACGAGGGACCTGCTAGGAGGGCTTGGCAAACTAGAGATCGCGCCGCGCGAACCCGAGGAGCGCAAGGCTGACCAGGGCGGCCAGGTAGGCGAAGGCGTAGGGCCAGAGGAAGGCCCCGCCTGCCTGGGCGCCCCCGAAGGGCCCGAGCTGGAGCGCAACCCTGGTCAGGCCGAAGCTGTCGGCGCTGATCGCGTTCAGCCCGTCCTGGTAGAGCGCCTCGAACGGAAGGAGCCAGGACGTGACGGTGGCGACGCGCTCGAGCGTGTTCGAGTTGAGCGCCTCTCCGATCTGCCCGAGGAGCCCGGCGACAAGCCCTGCCCCGAACGCCATGAAGACCGCAATCCCATTCGCGGTCGCCGAGAGGAAGACGGAGCCGAGTAGCGACAGCGCGGCGATGATCACCACCCCGCCTGCGAGCGCGAGCGCCGGCACGACGGCGCGGTCGGGCCACCAGCCCCCGATCCAGTAGGTGATCAGGAGGTTGGCGGTGTAGACGAGGCACACGTAGACGGCGCACACCGCGCCTGCGGCCAGGAGCCGGGCGAGGAGGAAGGTGGCCCGGCCGACCGGGCGGACGACGAGGGGCTGGAGGAGACCCCGCTCGGCGTCGCCCCGCACCACGCCGAGCGTCAGGAAGATCCCGAGAACGGCGCCGAGAAAGAGCGTGCCGAACATCGAGAGCCCGAAGAGCGTCGCGCCCGCGAGGGTGGTCGCATCGAGCCCGGCCGTGACGCCGCCGGCAAAGTCCTCGACGTCCTTGAAGGCCTGCCGTGTGCCCAGCGCATAGAGGCCGAGAAACGCGAGCGTGAGGAGGAGGACGACGAGGAACACGCGGCGTCTAAGGCTCTCGCGCAGCGTGTAGCCGACGATCGTCGCGACGGCGCTCATCCACCCGCCTCCTCGATCGCCTCGATATACGTCTCCTCGAGCGACGCCGTCACCACGCGGACGCCGTAGATCTGCTCGCCTGCCGCGACGAGCTCGGCGACCAGGCGTGGAGCCTCCTCGCGGCCCGCGCCCGGAAAGCGCTGGACTCCCGTCGCCGTCTCGATCTCGATCACGCCCGGCTCGGCCAGGTCCTGGGGCCGTCCCGCCGCGACCACGATTCCCCGGCGCAGGATGACGACCCGGTCGCACACGAGCTCCACCTCGCTCAGAAGATGCGAGTTCAGGAGGACGGACACGCCGCGACGGCGCAACTCCTCGAGCAACCCGCGCACCGTGCGCCTGCCGACGGGATCGAGCGCGCTCGTCGGCTCGTCCAGGAGGAGGAGGCGTGGCGACCCGACCAGGGCCTGGGCGATCCCGAGGCGCTGCTGCATCCCCTTCGACATGGCGTCCACGCTCCGCTCGCCGGCTTCGGTCAGGGCGACGAGCTCGAGCAGCTCGGCGCGCTCCGCCGCGCCGCCCTCCGACCCCGACAGGCGCTGGTGGAGCTGGAGCACTTCGTTCGCGCTCGCCCAGCCGGGAAACCTGAAGAGCTCGGCAAGATAGCCGAGCGAGGCCCGCGCGGCACGGGAGCCCGCCGGAGCGCCGCAGATCTCCGTCGATCCCGACGAGGCTCGAACCAGGCCGCAGGCGATCTTCACGAGCGTCGACTTGCCCGCGCCGTTCGGCCCGAGCAGTCCGACGAGCTCGCCCTCACGGATCTCGAGGTCAACGCCGCCGAGTGCCTCGATCGTCCCGTACCGCTTGGCCAGCCCGCGGGCGGCGAACGCGAGAGCCATTGCGGGCTAGATGCTTGGTCGGTGATTGGCGTGCCCGCGGGGACGGGCCAGACCAAGCCAGGGCGGGCCATCGCCCGTAGGCAAGGCTAGAAGCCTTGACAAGGGCGAGGGTGCGGCCTGGCGCCGTGTCTGGGTCGCCATCCGAGGGTGTGGTGATCGTCGATCAAGCATCTAGGGTAGTCGGCCGTGGAGGACGACGTTCGCAGGAGGATCCGCGGGCTCGGCTTCAGCGAGTATGCGGCCGAGGTCCTCGCCGGCCACTTCCTGGACGCGGAGGCGCGAAGGCACACGGGACACGGGCTTGCCCGCGTGGACTGGCTCTCGACGTTGCCGGATCTCCGCCCAGAGGCGGAACCGAAGCGCCTGCTCGCGGAGCCTGGTTACGAGCGCTGGAAGGGCAACGGCGCCCTCGGGTACCTGACGCTCGACGCGATCGTTCGCAGCCAGCTCGAGACGCCGCCCGAGCGGGCGCGCGTCGTGGTGGCTTCGCACTGCTTTCCGACCGGTGTCCTCGGGTATTGGACGCGCCAGCTTGCAGAGGGTGGGCTCGTGGCCGTTCTGACCGCCACGTCGCCTCCCCGGCTCGCCTCCCCGGACGGCGGCCCTCCGCTGGCAGGGACGAATCCGCTCTCGATCGCGGTCCCGAGCTCCGACGGGCGGCCTGTGGTGGCCGACGTCTCGATGGGGAAGGTCACGCACGGTGACGTGCTGGCAGGGAGCGCCACGCCCGAGGAGCTGGTTCCCTTCGGCGGGGAGCAGGCGCACAAGGCGTTCGCCCTTGCGGTCGGGCTTCAGCTCTTCGTGGACGCGCTGGCGGGCGAGGGGCACGGTGCCGTACTCGTGGTGGCCCGGCCCGAGGCTGATCCGGTCCCGGCGTTGCGCCGGCGGGCCGGCGGCCTTCGGCTCCCAGGCGATGGCTAGCGCTTGCGGAGCTCGCCGAGGACGACGGGGTCGACCCGCTTGACGCCGTCAATGCGCTCCTCGAGGTTCTCCGTTCCCGCCCAGGCGGTGAATGCCTTTTCGAGGCTCGGGTCGGCATAGCCCAGAGCGGCCAGGCGGGCCCTGAGCTCCTCGGCGAGCACGTCGTCCACGGCCAGCCACTCGCCGGGCGGCGTCTTTCCGAACAGGAGCTGGTGCATGCCGTAGAGCCGCTCGAGCTCGGCCACGGGCCCGGGATGGTCGTCGACCCGCAGGTCGACGAGGACGTCGTCCATGCCCCTGTAGCCGCCGTTCTTCTGCACCACGAGGAGGGCGGCCGCCTGCTGGCCTCGCCGGTCGCCGCCGGCGAGCTGGGCTGCCGCGAGCGCCTCGAGGAGCCGCTCCGCGAGCGGGCGCCCAGCGTTCGCCTCGAAACCCCGCGCAAGGCCCGCCACGGTCTTCTCCGAGACCAGGATGTTTCCCTGGGCGGCGTGACCCGGACCGGTCGTTCCGCCCGCCCAGTCGAGGCAGGCCGTCCCCGTGAACGTCGCTGCTCGCCCGTGGGCGTCCACGACACCGACCTGGCGATCGTCCCGCCCTTCGTCGGCCTCGACCAGCGCCGCGACCGTCTCGTCGGCGGATAGTCCCTTGCGAAGGAGGGCGAGGCCGTCAGGGCCATAGCGCGGGTTGGCGAGCGCCTGGGTCGCGACGGCGCCCGCGCCAGGCTCGGCCCAGGGAACGACCGACCCGACGGCGAGGAACTTCGACTGGACCCCGACACCCCACTGCCCTCGCTCGAGGTCGCAAGCGGCGATCGAATACGTCGAGACGAGAGGCGCGCTACCCATACTTGAGGCGGCGCAGATCGAGCTCCTTCAAGTCGCCGCGCCCGGGTGGGACGAGCACGCAGGCCACCTCCGGGTGCTCGAGGGCTGCCGCCACCTCTTGCGCGCCCGAGGCCCGAACGACCACAGGAGTTCCGCGCAGATGCGCCTCGTGGAGCACGTCCAGGTCGTCGATCTTCTCGAGGACGAGGGCTTCGATGTCTGACTCGCCGATCCGGATGTGCTGGTCGTCGGGCGCCTCGACATCGTCTCCCTCGACGGCGATCTCGGGCACGCGGACGCCTGTCGCGCCCAGCCAGCGTGTTCGCACTAAACCGTCACCGTTTCGCCCGGCTCCGGCGACAGCACCTCGGTGTCGACGCCTGCCTCGCGCAGGTTCTCCCGAAGCTCGTCCGGGGTTCCGGCCAGGAGCCCGAACGTGCCGTAGTGGCAGGGAATGCACTTCTGGGCACCGAGCAGCTCGAGCGCGACCGCGGCCTCGCGTGGATCCATGGTGTAGTGCCCGCCGATCGGCAGGATCGCCACATCCGGACGGTAGACCCGCCCGATCAGCTGCATGTCGCCAAAGAGGCAGGTGTCACCGGAGACGTAGATCGTCGTCCCGTTCTCGAACGTGACCACGTACCCGGCGGCCTCACCGGCGTAGGTGCCGTCCGGGCAGCTCGAGGAGTGCTTGGCGTCCGTCATCGTGAACCTGGTGCCGTCGGCGTCGACCGTCCCGCCCTTGTTGATGGCACTGGACATGTCCTCGTCGAGCCCCTGACCGGCCAGCCAGCCGCGGAGCTCCACCATTGCGATCACGCGCGGCGAGAACCTCTTGGCGAGCTCGACGGTCTCACCCACGTGGTCGCCGTGGCCGTGCGTAAGCGCGATCACGTCGATGCGCTCCGGATCGTGCTCGCCCTCCGGGCACTTCGGGTTCCCGAGCCACGGGTCGACGTAGATCCGCTGGCCGCCCGGCGTGTCGATGCGAAAGCTCGCGTGGCCGAGCCAGGTCACGGGCACGTCTGGCATCCGTCCTCCTTCTTCGCGGAAACGCGGTGAGGGTAACGGAGGAACTCTCCCCGGGGTGTCGAAACCGGCCGCGATGCGGACGGGTAGCGCAGCGAGCGTGATGGCAGTCGAGCTGACCGCTGGTCTCCTCTTCGCCACCGCGGTCTCCGACGCGCTCGGGTTTGCGTCGGTCTCGTTCCTCCTCTTGCTCATCGGCGTGCCCGTGTGTGCCACGGCGGGGCTGGTCTGCCTGGCGCGGGTCGTGGACGCAGAGCGCGACCCGCTCGGCACGCTTCAGTCCGCGCTGGCGGGAGTCCTCCTCTCGCTGTTCATCATCGGCGCAGCGGCTCGCGCGCCGATGACCGCGGAGGGCGTCCCCGCGCTCGCGAACGGCGTCCTAGCCCTCGCGTTTCTCGTCCTGCTCTGCCAGGCGCTCGTTGCGCTGGCCGCTAGACCTCTGCGAGGGTAGAGCGCGCAGGACGAAGGCGGCCACAGGGCGCTCCTTGCCCTTTACCTCCAGGTCTGCGATCCGCTCCACCTCGATCGCGGGCGGAAGCCGCTCCCGGGTGGCGGTGCCGATCACCACCTCGCCGGCCCGGGCCTGCCCTTCGAGTCGCGACGCGAGGTTCACCGTGTCCCCGACGACCGTGAAGCCGCGGCCGCCAGCCGCTCCGAGGAGCCCGACGCTCGCCTCGCCGGTGTTGATCCCGACACGGAACCGGGGCCAGTCAGGATGGCGGTCGCGGATCCGCCCGGTCTCCCGCTGGAGGGCGAGGCCCGCCGAAGCGGCACGTTCGGGATGGTCCGGCTGGTCGCCACGCGTGTTGAACGTGACCATGATCGCGTCCCCGATCAGCTTGTCGACCTCGCCTCCGTGCTCGCCTGCGACGAGCGGGACGGCGGTCTCGAAATACTCGTTCAGCATCCGCTGCACCTCGCCCGGTCCCACCTGCTCCGAAAAGGCCGTGAAGCCCTGGAGGTCGGCGAAGAGGACGCTCACTTCCCGGATCGAGCCCCGGGTCTCGTCGAGGTAGAGGTCGCTGAAGCGCTCTTCGTGCCACTGGCGCCGGGATGCGTACCCCACCAGCCCGAAGGCGACCAGCATGAGCAGATGCCATTCCCACCAGGTCGCATGCCAGTTCCGTGAGAAGGCGATTGCGAGCATCGCCTCGGCGAGCAGCGCGAAGGCGGTGACTACGGCGGCGGGCAGGAGGCAGCGGCGCGCACGCCACACTTCGACATAGCGGGCAGCTGCGTAGCCGTAGAGGAGGACCCCCACGGACCCGAGGACGATCAGCGGCGGGCTTCCGACCTCGGCCGTAACCTCGCGGTTGAGCGGTGGTAGCGAGGTCAGGGACCAGGCCGCCCAGACGATGAGGCAGGCGACGATCAGACTTCGCAGGGGCTGGAGGCGTCGCAGGTCCGTACCACCGACACGGGCGGAGAGCGCGGCGAGCGCCCCCGCGGCCACGAGGCCGATCGGCGTCGCGATCACGAAGCCGGCGTTCTTTCCGTCCAGGAGCACGCCCGGCGTCGCGAGCGCGTGCATGCCGAGGAACCCGGCGCTCGCGAGGAACGCGAGCGAGATCAGGAAGAGCCGGGAGTCCCCCCGCCGCCGAGCTGCCTCGCCGGTTGCGTACGCGAGGACGGCGTTGACCGCCGCGGCTGCGAGCACGAGCCAGAAATGACCTGGGTGGTTCTCCCAGAGGACGTCGAGCC
>DASQGA010000184.1:0-9671 GCA_035632855.1 Gaiellaceae bacterium
GAGACGGGAGCGACGGGACTCGAACCCGCGACCTCCGGCGTGACAGGCCGGCGTTCTAGGTAGTCAGCGGTGGTCGGAGTCGCGTTGTTCCGAAGCTTTTCGGTCGGAGCGGAACCCAGTGATGGCGGTCGGCCCAGACGGCGAGCGACTCGAGCTCGTGCCGAGCCGGACAACGACGACGACTAAGGGGCCTTCTCTCTTGCTGCGCGGCGGGACCAGTGGGCGAACCGATAGCAGGTAAGACGCAGCCTCCCCTTAGAGGCACACGTCCGAGTCGGCCTAGGCGCCCCGCTCCGCGCGCTACTTGCCGTCCGAGCGTCGAGCCAGAGGGGAAGCGGCCAGCAGCCAGGTTGTCGGATAGGCTGACAGGCGTCCTGTTTCTCAAGACACAAAAAAGGAGGGCCATGGATCAATTCAACAACAACTTCCTGAGGCTGCTTGGGATGCACCGGCTCACCGTCCGTCAGGCGGGCAAGCTCCTTGAGCTTGACGAGTCCACGCTAACCAAGTGGAACTCCGGAACCCGGAGGCCGTCCTTCGAGACGGCCCTGAGGGTCGGAGACTTCTTCGGCGTTCCCGCTGATCGGCTCGCACGAGCGCGGTTCGGCGACTTGCTTGAGAACGAGCTTTCCGACCGCAGGCGCTTCAATCAAGTCGAGATCAAGATCCGCCATGCCCGCACGGGTCTTCAGGCCGTCAAGCATGTCGAAGCGGGCAAGGTGGTCGATGTCGTGACCGGGCAGCCGGTCAGAAAGAAGGGCAGCTAGCATGGTTGGGATAACTGCGAGAGCCGCATTTGGCTCAACCATGCAGTCTCGGGGCGTTAGCTCAGCTGGGAGAGCGCCGGCTTTGCAAGCCGGAGGTCACCGGTTCGATCCCGGTACGCTCCACTGGAAAAGCCCTGGAAATCGATCTGATACGTTGGCCGGCGAGGCGACGCCGCTAAGGCGCAGCTAACGCCTTGCTAACGGATTCCGGGACGAACACCGGGACGCCGGGGCGACATTCAGGCCAGCTTCCTCGCGAGAACCCAGCGGAAGGGGACCTCACGTCCCCCTTCGAGCTGTACTTCCGGCTCCTCGCGTACGACATCAAAGCCGACCTCGCGCAGCATGCCGAGCACGGTGTCAGCGTCGAACGAGCTGAAGAACATCGGCGTACCGAGCCAGTCGGCGACGGTGTCCGGTTCCTCCTCTTCCTCGACACTCACGAGGAAGTAGCCCCGTGGCCGGAGCCACCCGAAGATCCTGGCGAGCAGGCGAGCGTGCTCGGCGCGGGGAATGTGTCCGAGCATGTAGAAGGAGACGACCGCGTCGAAGCGGTTCTCGGGGAAGTCGAGCGAGGCAGCGTCGCCGCACATGAAGTCGGCGTTCGGAACGTTCTTGCGTGCAAGGGCGATTTGCCGAGCCGAGATATCGACTCCTACGGCGTTATGACGCTGCGCGATTGCTTGCGTCGCGGGGATGCCGTTGCCGCAGCCGAGATCGAGAACGTCCGAACCGGCGTCGAGACGAGCGAGGAGGTCGGCAAGCCACCGCATCCGGGGCCACTCTTCTTCGCCCTCCAGCTGAGCGTACGCTTCCGCGACTGCATCGTAGCCGCTGGCGACCGTTTCCCTGACTTGCTCTGGGTTCAACACGAGCGAAAGATACGTCGCTTCGCTCAAAGGCGCCCGTTCCCCTGGACCTGTCAACCTGGCGCTCCAAGGATCATTCGGCTCTGCGCGACGCCGGGCTACGGTCGCGCCGGCGTCCGCGCTGGATCGAAGCGCTCGGCAGCCTCCGTCACACGAGCGTCGAGGAGATGCGAGTAGCGCTTGAGTGTGATGAGCGGGTTGGCGTGCCCGGCGATAGCCTGGACGAGCTTGACGTCGGCACCCGCCGCGACGAGGCGCGAGACGCAGGTGTGCCGGAGATCGTGGAAGCGGTAGCCCTCGCGCTCGAACCCGGCGAGCCGGAGGGCCGAATCCCAGACGCGCTGCCGGAAGTTCGACGGCTGAGCGGCGTCCCACGCATCGACGCAAAGACGAGCTCCTCGGGCGCGTAGAAAGCCGCCTCAACGGAAGGGAACAGAGGGACCGAGCGAACGCCGGATTCCGTCTTGGGCCGTCTGAGTTCCTGGCGCGAGTAGGCGCGCTCTACGCGGATCAGCCGCCGCTCGCGGTCGACGTCGTTCCAGCGGAGGGCGCGTAGCTCGCCGAGGCGAAGGCCGGTGCCGAGCGCGACATCGAAGAGACAGACGAAGAAGAGGTCGGGCTCGCGGCGAAGCGGGTCGAGAGGCGCGAGCTCGACGAGCGCCTGCCTGATCGCATCCGTGTGCCCGAGCGGGATCTCCTTGCCGCCGAAGTCCTGAGCGGGCGGCAGGTCGGCACGCGCGGCAGGGTTGGCGAGCAGCAGCCCCTGTCGGACCGCGTCGGCGAGCATCTTGCGGAGCGGGACGACGACGTTGCGGACGGTGCCGGGCGCCTTGCCCTCCGCCTCGAGCCCGGCGATGACTCATCAGTGCATCCGGCCTCGCGAGCACCAGCGTCCTCCTGACGCTGAACGGCGGCGCCGACGGCGACATCCTCGTCGGCAGCCAGGGAAACGACACGATCAACGGCGACGCTGGTGACGACCTCATCCGGGGCGGCAACGGCGACGACACGCTCGACGGGGGCGTGGATACCGACACGATCGACGGCGGCCCGGGGACCGACACCGCTGTGAACGGAGAAACCGTCACCAACGTTCCGTAAACCGAGGATGCACCGGGCGCCAGGGCGGTCTCGCGCTTCGAGCGGCTTGTGCACCCCACGCAGACTCGGGAAGTAGCATTCTCAGATCGCGTTGAAACGAACCGCGCGCCAGACTTCGGGCTCGTTGTAGTCGAGGTATCTCGTGCGTAACACGCTGAGAGTGCTGGGCTCGAGGAGCCCGCCTGAAAGCGTCCCTTGATGTAGCCGGATCTCGTGATAGTTGCCAGGCGAGATGTCGACGGCCCTTCGGTGGACAGGGTTCTCCCGCCACGCGCCAGGACCGTCGGGTGTCGCGAAGAGGATGAGATTGCCATAGGCGCCCTTGACCAGCTCGAGGTCGTAGTAGCTGAGTAGGCCCCCCGCGGTGTATGCTCCCATGCCCGCGACCAACTCCTCCTCGAGCCAAAAGAGACCAGCCACGTCGGCATCCAGCCTCGGGCGGCCGAAGAAGCCGACGACCGTCGGACTACGTGCTTCGAGCAGCGCGCGAGTGTCCGGGACAACCAGCAGATGCCGGAGACCCTCCGGATCGGTCTCTCGGATGACCACGTCTTTCCGCCCCTCGAACCAGTCGCCAGCCAAGACCCGGGCACGCTCCCGCTCGTTCTCGAGGAGCTGGCCCATCGCCTCCTGATCCTGCTGGGTGTGAACCGGATCGACGAAGGGCTTTCCCGGAACGGTCTCGTCCGGGCCGAGCACTAACTCTGCCGCCATAGGGAGAACCTAACGAGCGGCAACCCCTCTTGCCGGTTGTCCGCAGGGCGACCCTGGGGACCGGGCTTCCGATAGCAGTGAGTTTCAGGCCGGCATTGGGCGCTCGCCCAGTGCATCTGACGGGGCAATGACCATCCGAAGGCCGACTCGCCGCCCGCCCTCGTCCCGCCACTCCCACAGGGCCCACGCCTCCAGGCTCTCGTGCCCGAGGCGCTCGGCGATCTCGCCGGAGGCCTCGCGCGGGACGAAGCCAACCTGAATCCGTCCGTTGGCGTCCCAAACGCCGACCGCGTGCCGGTCGAACTCGTTGGTCGGATCGGGTACGAGCGTCAGCCTGGATCCGGGCCGGAAGGCGTCGTTCTGGAGCTCCTCGGACCGGTACGACGTGCCCGCCACCTTCAGGACGGTGATCCCTCTCGAGGCCAACCTTCGGTCTTCCCAGCGAATCGGGCGACCGTGCTCGTCTCGAAGCTCATACCCCCGGCCCTCGACGAGTTCGCCCGACCCCGCCTCCGCCGTGTATCCGCGCTGCTCGAAGGCGAACGGGAACGCCACTCGCCCACTGTAGCCAGCGGTATAGGGAGGGCTTGGCGAAACACCGCTATGCCGTCGGACCGCGCTGCTCGCCCCGAGGCGGCGTCCTCAGTCGCACCGATAGCGCTGCTATCGGCACTCCCTGCGTCCTTGCCTCGGAACGACCATCGCACCCCGACGACAGCAGCGTTCCCCCAATCCCTCCTACGATGGATGCGTGCAGAAGAGACAACCGGACCTCAGGCCCGTCAGCTGGACGATGGCCACTGCCACGCTCCTTCGCTGGGTCGGGAACAAGCTGGTCGCCTTCCTCATCCTGTTCATCCTGATGCTGATGCTCGGCGCCGCTCTCAGCAACGTCGAGAACGAAGGTCTTCGGATCGCGCTCACCGTCGTGATCGGGATCGCAGTGCTCTTCCTGGCGGTGCTCTACGACAAGGGACGCTCGGCGTCTACGAAGCGAGACCCTTAAGAGTCGGACTCGCGTTCGCGAGGGCGTATTTCCTGCACGGCCCAGCCGTTGCCGTCCGGATCGCTGAAGAAGACGAACCTGAAGCCGGGCCTGCCAGGACGGCCCAGCTCCTGGATCTCGCTCACCTCGACGCCACGAGCGGCGAGCTCCGCGCGCGCGGCGCCGATGTCCGCGACGACTAGCTGGAGGCCCTGCACCGAGCCCGGCTCCATGTCCGAGAGCCCGGTACCGATCGCGATCGAGCAGGCCGACCCGGGAGGTGTCAACTGGACGACGCGCCGCTCGTCGCTGACCCACGCGTCGTGGTCCACGTTGAAGCCCGCCTGCTCGGTGTAGAAGGCCTTCGTGCGATCCACGTCCGAGACGGGAACTTGAACCACTTCGAGTCGGAAGTCCACGGTTGCCCCGTCAGGCTAGGTGCTCGGCGCGGGCGGCCGCCGCGACTTAAGGAACTCTTAGCCGGCAGCCCCGCTCCGAGTGGGCACACTTTGGGTGTCACCGCTGCCAGGAGGAGAGATCGCATGGAGAAGGCCACGTTCGGAGCTGGGTGCTTCTGGGGAGTCGAGTCGGCGTTCCGTCAGGTTCCCGGGATCGTCGAGACGGCCGTCGGATACACGGGCGGAACCAAGGAGGCCCCGACGTACGAGCAGGTCTGCTCCGGCTCGACCGGCCACGCAGAGGCGGTCGAGGTCACCTACGACCCCGAGCGCGTCTCCTACGACGATCTCCTCAACGTCTTCTGGACGAATCACAACCCGACGACCAGGAACCGCCAGGGCTGGGACGTCGGCTCCCAGTACCGTTCCGCCGTCTACTTCCACTCAGCGGAGCAGCAGGCAGCCGCCGAGGCCTCCAAGGAGCAGATCCAGGCGGGACTTCACTGGCCGAAGAAGGTCGTGACGGAGATCGAGCCGGCACCGACGTTCTGGCGGGCGGAGGAGTACCACCAGCGCTACTTCGAGAAGACCGGCCGCTCGTCGTGCACCGTCGAGCTCGCCGAAGCTGCCGAGCCGAAGCCGGCAGCCGCCCAGCAGGCGTAAAGCTTCCCGGCCTTAGAACCCCTAACGCAATGAAGCTCTGAGCCGCCGGAGCGCGCTGGGCGGCGCGATGCGGCGTCCTCCGTCGCGCCCATATTCTCGAATATGGGCGCTCCCTGCGTCCTTGCCTCGCACCACCCATCGCACCCCGTCGACGAGGCCTCACTACGTTAGAGGTTCTACATCCGTCCGGCGGCGACGATGCGCTGGAGGAACTGCTGCGTCCGCGGATTCTTGGGCGCGCTGAAGATCTCTTCGGGTGGGCCCTCCTCGAGGATCACGCCCGCGTCCAGGAAGCAGACGCGGTCGGCGATGTCGCGGGCGAACCCCATCTCGTGCGTCGCGATCAACATGGTCATGCCCTCGCCGGCCAGCTCACGGATGACGTTCAGTACCTCGGCGACGAGCTCTGGGTCGAGAGCGCTCGTCACCTCGTCGAGCAGCATCAGTCGTGGCTGCATCGCGAGCGTCCGCACGATCGCGACCCGCTGCTGCTGACCTCCGGACAGGCGGTCCGGGAACTCGTTGCGCTTATCGGCGAGCCCGAAGCGGGCGAGGAGCTCCTCGGCCTCGGCGTTCGCCTGCTCCGCCCCCAGGCCGCGTGCTTTCCGCGGGGCCAGGGTCACGTTCCCGAGGACGCTCATGTGCGGGAAGAGGTTGAAGGCCTGGAAGACGATGCCGATGTCGCGGCGGATCCGGTTCACGTCGACGCCGCGCGCCGTGATCTCCTCGCCGAGGACGACGATCCGGCCGTGCTCGATCGGCTCGAGGAGGTTCACACAGCGAAGGAGCGTCGACTTCCCAGAGCCTGAGGCGCCAATCAGGCAAACGACCTCGTGCTCGGCGAGCCTCAGGTCGATCCCGCGCAGCACTTCGTTCCGCCCGAACCGCTTGTGGACGTCCTCGAGGGAGAGCGCCCAGCCGTTAGCGCTCACGCCATCCTCCCGGCGAGCTGCTTGCGCCGATCGCGCTCGATCAGCCAGTCGGTAAAGCGCGCGAGCGGGATCGTCACGAGGATAAAGACGACTGCGGTCGCCGTGTACGCCGTGTAGTTGAAGGTCGCGGCCGTGTCGATCTGAGCCTGCCGGAAGGCCTCCACGGTGCCGAGGATCGCCACGAGAGCCGTGTCCTTCTGGAGACCGATGAAGTCGTTCAGGAGCGGCGGGATCACCCGGCGGACGGCCTGGGGGACGACGACGAATCGCAGCGTCTGCGCCCGGGAGAGCCCGAGCGAGCGGGCCGCTGCCTCCTGGCTCGGGTGCACGGACTGGATTCCCGCCCGGTAGACCTCGGCGACGTACGCGGAGTAGACGAGGACGAGCGCGACGACCGCCCAGAAGAACGTGCTCCTCGGCACGCCCGAGATCCCGAGCACTGGTGCGCCGAAGCCGAGCATGGCGATCACGAGGATGGTGGGAACGCCCCGAAAGACGTCCGTATAGACAATCGCGAGCAGGCGGATCGGGAAGAAAACCGGACCGGGCAGACTCCGGATGACGGCCAAAAGGAGCCCGAAGACGAGGATCAGCACCTCGGCGATGCAGAAGAGCTTGACGTTCATGAGAAACGCCTCGGCGACCTTCGGGAACGACTCTCGGAACCGCTCGCCGTTGAAGAAGAACCGCCGCACCTCGTCCCAGCCCGGCGAGTTGACCACGACGACCGCGACGACGGCGACGAAGACGATGGTGCTGACGACCGCGATCGCGACACTCCGCGCCTCGCCCGACATGCCGCCGAGGATCCGGGAGCTTCGGCCCGGTGCCGCGTTGGTCGGGCTGGGTGGTTGGGGGGCCCCTATTCCAGGACCGGGGCGCTGGCCTTGTCCGAGAGCCACTCCTGCAGGAGGCTATCGAGCGTCCCGTCGTCCCGGAGCGTCCCGAGCGCGTCGTTCACGCAGTCGGTGAGCGGGCTGTCCTTCGCGAGCACGAGGCCGAAGTACTCCTGCTCGCCGACGGCGGGGAACTGACCGACGATCTTGCTGTTCGGGACCTGGGCTGTGGTGACGAAGAACGCCGTCGGAAGGTCGACGACGATGCCGTCGACCTGCTTCGCCTTCAGGCCGGCGATTGCGTCGTTCAGCGTGTTGTAGACCGACGGCTCCTGGCTCGGCTTCACGTTCTGGACGATGTAGTCATAGCTCGTCGTCCCGATCGGGGCGCCGAGCTTCGCGTCGGCGAGGTCGGCGATCGAGGCCGCCCCCGCGATCTTGGAGCTCTTGAGCGCGACGACCGCCTGGTTCGTGTCGTAGTAGGAGTCGCTGAAGTCGACGGCCTCGGCCTTCTTCGCCGTGTAGGACACCTGGTTGATGTCGAAGTCGAAGTTCTTCGGGCCGGGCTTGAACGACTGCTCGAACGGGACGGCCTGCCATTCCACCTCCTCGTCGGAGAACCCGAGCTGGTCCGCGACCGCGTACGCCACAGCCGCCTCGTAGCCCTCCTTCGTCGGCTCGGTCGTGGGATCCCACGGGCCGCCGTCGGGGGCGATGAACCACGGCGGGAACGACGGGTTGTCAGTGCCGATCGTGAGCTTTCCGGCCGTGGTGAGTTCTAGCTGATCCTTCGCGCACGGATCGGCGGCGGCGGTCTCCGTCGTGGCGCCCGTGTCGCTCCCGGATGCCTCGTCCCCGGAGTCGTCCGAGCCGCCGCAGCCCGCGGCCACGAGGGCCAGGGAGAGCGCCAGGAGGAGGGTGAAGAACCGCGGTGACTTCATAACCTGAAGCGTGAGGGAGGCCGAAGCTATCACAATCGTCTAGATGATTGATCGGCAATTACCACACCCTCGGCTGGCGGCCCAGACACGGCGCCAGGCCGCACCCTCGCCCTTGTCAAGGCTTCTAGCCTTGCCTGTGGGCGATGGCGCACCCTGGCTTGGTCTGGCCCGCCCCCGCGGGCACGCCAATTATCGACCAACCATCTAACACATGGATGTCGAGCGCTTCGAGCGAGAACTGCCTCATCTCTTCGAGCGATTCCCGGAGTCGTCCCGTCCGCGCGACCGCCGGTTCGAGCATGTGCTCGAGGCTGTGCCCGGCCTCGCGCGCGAGAACAACCTCGCGCTCCTGAACCTCGCGGCAAGGCTGCTCGGCCTCGGGGAGAGCTACGTCGAGGTCGGCTCGTTTCGCGGGACGAGCCTGGTCGCGGCGATGCTCGGAAACGACGGCGAGTTCGTGGCCATCGACGACTTCTCGTTCGACGAAGCTACGCCAGAAGGGCTCGAGTCCTCGCTCGAGCGGTTTGGGCTCGAGGGCGCCACGATCCTGGCCGGGAATGCGTTCGAGCTGCTCGAGCGGGGCGCACTCGAGGGCCGAAGCGTCGGCGTCTACTACTACGACGCGGCCCACGACCACGAGTCCCAGTTACGAGGCCTCCGACTCGTCGAGCCTCACCTTGCCCACGAAGCGCTGCTCATCGTCGACGACTCGGACTGGGACGAGGTTCGACGGGCAACCGCCGACTACCTCGCCGGCCAGCCGCAGGCGCGCCTCGCCTTCGACATTCCCGGCAGCGAGGGCTGGTGGGAGGGCATGCAGGTAATCTCCTGGCTCAGGGCGTAGGAGGGCTCGGCGGAACGACGCAGTGCCGCCGGGCCGCGCTGCTCGCCCCGAGGCCGCGTCCTTCGTCGCACCGATAGCGCTGCTATCGGCACTCCCTGCGTCCTTGCCTCGGAACGACCATCGCACCCCGACGACGAGCGGCGTTCCACCAATCCCTCCTACGCCCTCGGGGAACACCCCACTCGTCCCCACGAGCGTTTGCGCTCATCCGGCTTGGGCGACACACTGGGCAGGATGCGAGAAACCGCGCGCCGGGCCCTCGTCGCATCGCTCGTCATCGGCGGTGTGATCGTCCTCGCGCTGGCGCTCTGGAAGCTTCGGCTCCTGATCGCCCTGCTCTTCCTCGCCTTCATCATCGCGGCGGCGATGAAGCCGGGCGTCGATCTCCTGAGGCGACACCGGGTGCCCCGAGGATTCGGGATCGCGCTGCACTACATCGGCCTCTTCGTGCTTCTGGGCGTCCTGCTCTGGCAGGTCGTGCCGCGTGCGAAGAGCGAGATCGAGGCCGCGGTGGCGAGCGTCCCGGAGCTCCGGCAGGAGGCCGATCAGGCAACCGGCATCCAGCACAGGGTCCTGCTCGGCATCGACCAGCGGCTTCGAGACTTGCCCGAGGCTTCGAGC
>DASQGA010000185.1:0-3449 GCA_035632855.1 Gaiellaceae bacterium
CGACTCGGTCGCGATGGGCCGGAACGTGTCAAGTCCAACGTGGAGCGTGACCCGCTCGAAGTCGAAGCGGGCCAGGAGCTCGGCTGTGAAGTGCAGTCCCGCCGTGGGAGCGGCCGCCGAACCGAGCTCTTCTCCGTAGACAGTCTGGTATCGCTCGGGATCGGCAAGGTGTTCGACGATGTACGGCGGCAGAGGCGGCTCCCCGTCCGCCTCGCCTTCGAGCCGCAGGAGCCAGCGACCTTCCCCGAGGGCCTCCAGAAGCTCCGCGGGCCCGAGCTGCATGCCTGGTCGCAACCTCCGTGACGGGCGCGCGAGCGCCTCCCAGACTCCGTCGCCGAGCGGCTCGAGCAGAAGGATCTCGGCCTTGCCCCCACCCGGCCTGCGCGCGTGAATACGGCCGGGAATCACGCGAGTGTCGTTGACGACGAGGAGCTCGCCGCGTCCAAGCTCGGCGGGAAGCTCGCGGAAGACTTGGTGCCGGACGGCTCCTGTCGAGCGCTCGTACACGAGCAGACGGCTCTCGTCCCTCCGGTCGAGCGGCCGCTGTGCGATCAGCTCGGGCGGCAGGTCGTAGTCGAGCTCTTCCGTCCGCACGGCTAGCTAGTCGCTCGGTAGTTACCGTGTGATTCCTGCCGGTCGACCAGCGAGGCCTCCGTCGTCGTTCAGTCCGACGCCAACGCTACAGTCGCCCGGATGGATCGGGAGTCGCTCGACAGGGCCCGGACACGCCTCGCGGAGTCGAGTGCGGGGCGTCCTGAGCCGGCCGCTCTTGAGGCCGCGCTCGCTCGAGCCAGCGAAGCGCTCGACGACCTGGCGACCCGGGCGTCCGAGCTCGAAGCGACTGTGCCGGATCGCGTCGGCGAAGCGGTCCAACAAGGTCTGCGGGCCGAGGTGCTCCCCGTCGGGCGCCACATCGCCGAGGTACGCGGGCTCTCGGGCCAGACGATCCGCCGCCTGGAGCGGCTTCAACGCGATCTCGACGCCGAGCGCCGCGCGCGAGTCGAGGATCTGGCACTTCTCGTCGACCTGATCGCATCGGGCTGGCACGGAGTCGAGCGACGGCTCGACCGGATGGAGCGGATCATCGATCGCCTGGAGCGCTCTCTCGACGAGCGTCCTGGCGCCGCGCTCTACCGGATCGAAGAGCGGCACGAGCGCCGCTCCAGCTGACTGCCACCTCGCCCGACTTACCCATCGGCAGCGTCAACTCGAAGCGGGCACCGCCGCCCGGGGCCGAATCGAGCCCGAGCTCACCGCCGAGCGCGAGCGCCAGCTCGCGTGCGATTGCAAGGCCAAGGCCGGTGCCCCTCGACTCGTCACCGGAGAAGAACGGCCTGAAGATCCGCTCTTGCTCCCCGGGCGGCACCCCTGGGCCCGAGTCGGATACCGACACCTCGACCCTGCCGTTCCTCGTCTCGAGGCCGAGAGAGATCTCCCCGCCGTCCGGCGTCCAGGCGAACGCGTTTTCGAGCAGGTTCGAGACGATCTGGAGCACGCGGTCTCCATCCGTGTGGATGACCGGATCGGCCTCGAATCGCTGCTCGTACCCGATTCCCCGCCGCCGAGCCTCCTCGGTTCTGGCGCGGTAGGCCTGATCGAGAAGGCGCCGCAGCTCGACTTCGTCCTCGGTGAGCGTGAAGCGGTGCGCATCGAGCTTCGCCAGGTCGAGCAGGTCGCTGACCAACCGCGACAGGCGATCCGTCTCGGTGCCGATCACCTCGAGCGATGCGGCCCGCTCTTCGGGGTCGTCGAGAAGGTCTTCTCGCAGCGCTTCGACGTGGCCCCGGATCGCCGTCAACGGCGTGCGGAGCTCATGCGAGACGCTCATGAGGAAATGGCGCTCCAGCGCCTCGGCCTGCGCGAGGCGGACCGCCATCTCCTGGAACCGGTCAGTCAGGTGGGCGAGCTCGTCCTTGCGCTTCCCCTCCGGGAGCCGGACGTCGTACCGACCTTTCGCGATCCGGTCCGCGGCGGCCGAGAGAGCCAGGAGCGGCTTCGTGAGCCGGCGAGAGATGTAGAGGACGAGGAGGGCCGCGATGGCGAGCCCGGCCAGGAACGCCAGGCCGAGCCGTCCGAGCAGGACGCCCCAGCGCTCCCGGAGCTCGGCCTGGGGCTTCGCCACGACGAGCGCACCGAAGGTCTCCCCACCGAGTCGAATCGGCTCCGCCACCGCGAGATACGTCCCGTCCGTCCCGGGCGGCTCGAATTCGACCTCCTGAACCTTGCCATCGGCGAGAAGGTCGCGATCGAGGACCCCGAGGGGGAGCGGTCGAAGCCCGGAGTCCTGCCCCGGAAAAATCGAGACGCCTGCGTAGTACAGGCGAGTGCCCGTCGCACGCTCGAGCTTGGGACGGGCGAAGCTCGGGGCCCGGCGCCGCTCCTCGATCCCCTGGCGCGCCTGCTCCGCGTAAAGCTGGGCCAGCCCGGCCGCCTGCCGGTGGAGGTCGCTGAGGGTGCGATCGCGCGCATAGTCCTGAAACTGACGGACGGCGAGGAACGCAGTCACCGCCGCAGCGACGACCACGCCGGCGAGGAAGAGAGCTGGAAGGCGTAACCGGAGCGAGGACACCGGACCTCCTAACCTGCTACGACGCGCGAGCGGCTTTCGGATCGGGCGAGACCTTGTAGCCGACGCCCCAGACTGTGACGATCGGGCACGAGTCTCCGAGCTTTCGGCGAAGCTGGCCGACGTGCACGTCGACGGTTCGCGTGTCGCCGGCGAACGTGTACCCCCAGACCCGCTCGAGGAGCTGATCGCGGGTCAGCACGAGGCCACGGTGGTCGAGCAGCTCCCAGAGCAGGTCGAACTCTTTCGGCGCGAGCTGGATCTCCTCGTCATCCACCCTGACCTCACGCCGGCCCGAGTCGATCCGAAGCAGTCCGTGCTCGAGGAACGAGTTCTCGAGCTCCCGCTCCTTCGGCGCAGACCGCCTCAGGACGGACTTCACCCTCGCTACGAGCTCACGCGGATTGAACGGCTTCGTCAGGTAGTCGTCTGCTCCGACCTCCAGCCCGATGATCTTGTCCACGTCGTCGTCGCGGGCGGTCAGCATCAGAATCGGGACGTCGGACGCCTGGCGGATCCGGCGGCACACCTCGATCCCGTCCAGATCGGGCAGCATGAGGTCGAGGATGATGAGAGACGGATCGTCGGCGCCGGCACTCACGAGTGCGTCTGTCCCCGAGCCTGCCACCTTGACCTCGTACCCGGCCTTCTTCAGGTACATCGCGACGAACGAGGCGATGCTCGTTTCGTCCTCGACGATCAGGATGAGCGGCTGTGCTTGTGACTGCTGGGACACGGACTCCACTCCTATGGTGTCAGACACCCCGGCGGTTTACCCGCCGAGCCCGAACCGAGTGAGCTCGGAAGGCCAGGATCGTTCGTCCGCATCCTCGATCGTGTAGGTGCCGGCAGCGCCGCCGAGCCACATGGCTCCTCTCAGGAC
>DASQGA010000186.1:0-3517 GCA_035632855.1 Gaiellaceae bacterium
GCATACCCGAGGTCGATCGAGATGCCGCGGTCCTGCTCCTCGGGCAGCCGGTCGGTGTCCTTCCCCGTCAGCGCCCGAACGAGCCAGGTCTTGCCGTGGTCGATGTGGCCGGCGGTACCTACAGTGCGCGGCACGCGCGAACCGCCTCCGCCGCCTCCTCTGCCTCCGCATCCGTCAGCGTCCGGCAATCGAGAAGGAGGCGATCGTCCCGGACGAGGCCGATCACGGGAGGGCTTCCAACGCGCAAGGCCTCCGCGAGCTCGGGCTCGAGAGCGCAGGCAAAGCTGGGGAGCTCGGTCAGGGGAAGGGCTCCTCCGCCCACGCGGGCGACGGTGCTCTCGACCGCGCCTCCGGTCCGGGACGCGAGCCGCTCGGCGCGAGCTCGCACGACGCCGAGGTCTTCGCGGAGCATGCGAGAGACGGGGATCGCGTCTTGCCGCCCGCTGCGATAGAGCGCGAGCGTGCCCTCGAGCGCGGCGAGCGTGAGCTTGTCCGGCCGCAGGGCGCGCTGGAGTGGATGACGTCGCAGGCGCTCCACCAGGTCGGCGCGGCCGACGACGATTCCCGCCTGGGGCCCGCCGAGCAGCTTGTCGCCCGAGAAGCAGACGAGATGCGCGCCCGCGTCGAGGCTCGAGCGCGGGCTCGGCTCGTCTTCGACCTCGTCGAGGAGGCCCGAGCCGAGGTCGTCCACCAGCACGAGGCCGCGCCGCTCTGCGAGCGCCGAGAGCTCACGGAGGCCCGGCTGCTCGGTGAAGCCAACCATCCGGAAGTTCGACTGGTGCACCCGGAGGATCGCGGCTGTCGACTCGCCGACCGCGTGCTCGTAGTCGGCGAGCCGCGTCCGGTTCGTCGTCCCGACCTCGACGAGCTTCGCGCCGGAGCGCGCGAGCACGTCCGGAATCCGGAAGCCGTCACCGATCTCGATCAGCTCGCCGCGCGAGACGATCACCTCGCGGCCTTCCGCGAGCGCGGCCAGCGCGAGGAGAATGACGGCCGCGTTGTTGTTGACCACGAGCGCGGCCTCGGCGCCGGTCAGATCGCGAAGCAACGGTGCGACGTGATCCTGCCGCGAGCCGCGGGCGCCGGCGTTAAGGTCGTACTCGAGATTCGAGTAGCCGCGCCCGACCTCGACGACTCGCTCAAGCGCCTCCTCTGCGAGCGGCGCCCGACCTAAATTCGTGTGGACGAGGACTCCGGTCGCATTCAGCGAACGCCGAAGTCTGGGAACTTCCAGAGCGTCCAGCTCGTTAAGCACCCGATGAACCAGATCGCCCACAGCTCCTCCGGCCTGCGCATCCTCGCGCGCGTGAGCAAGCGCGTTTCGGATCGCCATGAGGACGAGCTGCCGCCCGTGCTGCGCCGCCAGCGGAGCAATGGAATCGTCAGCGAGCAGGCGGTCGACAGACGGAAGGTCGCGGAGCGGGTTTCCCCTGGTCATGGGCCTGATGATAGAGAGCCGGTCCGGGGGGTACGATCGCGCTCATGGTAGAGCTCGATGCTGGACGGCTCCGAGCGGCACGCGACTGGGGAAGTCGCTGGACCGCCCTTGCGCTCGTGCTCGCGACCCTGGTCGCCCTCCTCGGTGCGTTCGTGCTCACCCGGGCGGTGATGCTGCGGAGCGCAGTCCTCCCCGGCGTGAAGGTGGCCGGGATCGACCTCGGCGGTCTCTCCCGCGCTGACGCGCGCGCGAAGATCGAGGCGACGCTTGGCGCGAACCTCGATCGCCCTGTAACCGTGGTCGTCGGCACGCGGGAGTTCACCACGCTGCCCAGCCGCCTGTACGCGCTCGACGCGGAGGCCACGGAAGCTGCGGCCTACGCGGAAGCGCGGGGATCCCTGCTCTCGAGCCTCACCTCCATCGTGCTGCCGTTCGCCGCCGACCGGGAGGTCGACCCCGTCTTGCGCGTCCTCCCGCCCGGCCGTCAGGCTCTCGCGGAGCGATTGAGCGCGCTGACCAGGCGGCCCGTCTCGGCCAGGGTTTCGATGCAAGATCTGACGCCCGTTGTCTTCCCGGGCAGGATCGGAGCGGTGGTTGACGAGCCCGCCCTGATCGCCTCGCTTCGCCGCACTGCCCTCTCGGGCTCCGGGACGCTCAGCGTCCCGCTCCATCGAGAGGCGCCTGCGATCACGACCGCAGAGGCCCGGGGTGCGGCCGCGGACGCCGAGAAGCTCGTGTCGGCGCCGGTCACGATCCGGTTCCGCGGGGAAGACGTCGGACGACTCTGGCCTCGGACTCTCGCGGGCCTGGTTCGCTTCCAGCCGGCCGAGGGCGGCTACAGCCTCGTGCTCGCGCCGGACGCCGTGACGCGGGCCGTCGGCCGGTTCGTCGCCTCCGCGACGCGGGAGCCCGTGGACGCGACCTTCGCCGTCAGGGGAAACCACGTTCGCGTGATCCGGTCTCGGGGCGGTACGCGCGTGGCCTCGACCAAGGGTGCGGCGGCCATCCTCGCCGCCGGTCTCGCGCCGGGCGGAGCCCGGGCTGCGACGGTGACGCTTACGAAGCAGCAGGCCGAGCTAACGACGCGCGATGCCAGGGCGCTCGGGATCAAGCGCCGGATCTCGACCTTCACCACCGACATGGGCGTGTCCTCCTCGAACCGGATCCACAACGTCCTGCTCATGGGCCGGTACCTCGACGGCACCATCGTCCGCCCGGGCCAGACGTTCTCGTTCAACGGCACGATCGGGCCGCGGACCGTGGAGCGCGGCTTCCTCGAGGGCCAGATGATTCTCGGAGGCCTGCTCGTCCCGTCGATCGGCGGCGGCGTCTGCCAGGTAGCAACCACGATCTTCAACGCAGCGTTCGAGGCCGGGCTCCCGATCCGGGAGCGGCACAACCACTCGTTCTACATCAGCCACTACCCGATGGGACGCGACGCGACTGTCTCGTGGGGCGGGCCCAATCTGGTCTTCCGGAACGACCTCGACCACGCGATCCTCATCAAGGCGAGCGGGAACTCGTCGACGCTGACGGTGTCCTTCTACGGCACCCGCCAGGGGCGAAAGGTCATCGCGACGACCAGCGCGCCGACGGCGTATACGTCGCCGACGCTCCAGTACGCGGTCGACCCGTCCGCGCCAGCCGGCTCTGTGCGCACCGAGGCCGGCGGCGGGCCGGGCTTCAGCGTCAACGTTCATCGCAAGGTGGTGGAGAACGGCAAGGTGATCCGCAAGGACGACTTCTTCACCCGCTACACCCCGCAGAACTCGACTGCGGTCTACGGGCCGGGCAGGACGCCTCCGGGCCCGTACTTCACGCTGCCCGGCTAGAACCGCAGCCCGAGGTGCCGTAGGATCGCGCGTCGTGAGAGCGGACGCAGCGACACTTCGCTACGCGGCCTTCCCTCGCTCGGGAGCCGCGGTCAGCGCTCTCCTGGTCGTGGCCGGCGCCGGGCTCGTGGCTCTGGCCGCGCAGATCTCCATACCGCTTCCGTTCACGCCGGTTCCGATCACCGGCCAGACGTTCGCGGTCGTCCTTGTCGGTGCAGGACTCGGCGCCACGCTCGGGACCGCGAGC
>DASQGA010000187.1:0-4789 GCA_035632855.1 Gaiellaceae bacterium
CGCAGGACGACCTGGTCGAGCTCCGGGGTCAGCTCGGGCCGGTGGCTCGAAGGAGGGCGCGGAGTCTCGTTCAGATGCTTCATGGCGATCTCGATCGCCGAGTCCCCGCTGAAGGGAACCTGCCCGGTGAGCATCTCGTAGAGGACGATGCCGACCGAGTAGAGGTCGGAGGCGGCGGTGACGGGGGCTCCGCGCGCCTGCTCGGGCGACAGGTACTGCGCCGTGCCCATGATCGACCCCACCTCGGTCATCTGGGAGGCCCCGGCGCGCGCGATCCCGAAGTCGGTGACCTTGGCGCGGTTCTCTGCTCCGAGCAGGATGTTGTGCGGCTTGATGTCCCGGTGGATGATCCCGTTCCGGTGCGCGAACCGGAGTGCGTCCAGGATCTGGTGCGCGTAGTCGATCGCCGTCGCGAGTGGAAGCGGCCCGCGCGTCAGGATCAGCTCCTTGAGGCTCCTTCCCTCGATCACCTCCATCGCGATGTACGGGATCCCGTCCGCCTCGCCACGGTCATAGATCGAGACGATGTTCGGGTGCGAGAGGGATGCGGCCGACTTGGCTTCGCGCCGGAAGCGCTCGTTGAAGCTCTCGTCGTTCGCGTAGCGCTCGCTCAGGATCTTGATGGCGACGCGGCGGCCGAGGTCTTCGTCCTCGGCCAGGTAGACATTGGCCATCCCACCGGACCCGAGCTTGCGGAGGATCCGGTAGCGCCCGTCGAAGAGCGTGTTGATCAGGGTGTCTGAGACGGCCATCGTCTTAGCCTAGATGCCCGACCTGCGTCAGGGCGCGGTCCCTTCGAACCCGTTTCATGGCAGCGTTTTCCTGCTCAGAAGCGTTTGCATGAGAGCCCTCGCGATCGGTGCAGCGGTGGAGCCGCCGGTGCCGCTCTGGTTGTGGAGGGCGACAGCCACGACCACACGCGGCCGGTCGGCCGGTGCGAACGCGATGAACCAGGTGTCGTTCTGCCCCTGGCGGCCCGTTTCGGCGGTCCCTGTCTTGCCGGCGACCGGGACGCCGGGAATCTGGGCGGCGGTGCCGGTTCCGGACTCGACAACAAGCCGCATCATGGCCGTCAGGTCGGCTGCCGTCCCGGCTTTTACGACCTCTCGGTATTGCTCGGGGCTCGTCCGTGACACGACGTTGCCGTCGGGGTTCACGATCCGGTCGACCACGTGCGGCTCCATGAGGATGCCGCCGTTCGCGATCGCCGCGGCAACCATCGCCATCTGGAGCGGCGTCACGCGCAGTCGCTCCTGTCCGAAGGCGAGTCGGCCGGGGTCGACCTGGTTCGGCTCCGCCGGCTCGAAGAGCTTGTCCCCCTGGTAGAGGCCGCTTCGCAACCGCTCCTCGGAGGGCGTCTCGAGCGGCGGGTCCTCGTAGAAGCCGAAGCGCTTCGCGTAGTCGAGCACGAGCCCGGGCCCGATCGCCTTGCCGATGTTGCAGAAGACCGAGTTGATCGAATGCTCCATCGCGGTCGGGAAGTCCACCCGACCGAAGACCTCGGCGCCGTCCTGGTCGGCGTAGTTCGACACCCTCTTGCCGTACTCGGTGCAGTAGCCGGGGTCGTCGAACGTGCTCTGCGTCGTGAAGCGCCCCGAGTCGAGCGCGGCCGCGGCAGTCACGACCTTGAAGGTCGAGCCGGGGATGAAGAAGTCGTTGGTCGCTCGGTTGACGAGCGGCGAGGCCGGCTCGCACGGCCCCTTGATCCCCAGGATCTGCGCGAAGTTCTTCTCCGCGAGATTCGAGTCGTAGGTGGGTGTCGACGCGATCGCGAGGATCCGACCGTCGCGAGGATCGAGAGCGACGACGGCGCCGCACGTGCCTGCGAGAGCTTCCATCGCGGTCCTCTGGGCCGTCACGTCGATCGTCGTCACGACGTCGTTGCCCTGCCGCGTGACGCCCTTGAGCGTGTCGACAGTCCGGTCGTAGAGCGTTCGCAGGTTCGCGTTGGAGCCGGTCAGGTAGTCGTTCAGAGACTCCTCGAGGCCGGTCCGCGAACGCTCGATCGTCGAGTACCCGACGGTCTGCGCGACCAGGCCCCTGCTCGGGTAGCGCCTGAGGTACCACGTCCGGCCCTGGACCCGCTTTTTCCTGTTGGTCGCGAAGATCGTCTTGCCGTTGGCCGCATAGATGAGCCCGCGCTTGATCGTCACCTGGCGCACGACGAGCTGCGGATTCCCGCGGCGGGCCTCCAGATCGGGCGCCTTCCAGAGCCAGTAGGTCGACATCGCGACGAGCGCCACGAAGAGCGCCGCGAAGACGAAGAAGAGTCGGCGGATCTGGGCGTTCACGCCCTCACCGCTCCTCGTTCACGTGGTTCGAGACGGCGAGCAGGAGCCCGACGAGGAGGAAGTTCGCCACCACGCTCGACCCCCCGTAGGAGACGAACGGAAGCGTGATGCCTGTCAGCGGGATCAGCTTCGTGACCCCTCCAATGATGATGAACGCCTGGATCGCGAGCGTCGCCGTCAACCCGGCCGCGAGCAGCTTCGAGAAGCCGTCGTCGGCGAGCATGGCGATTCTGAGGCCGCGGTAGGCGAAGATCAGGTAGAGGAGGACGATCGCAGCCGCCCCCGCGAGGCCGAGCTCCTGCGAGATCGCCGCGTAGATGAAGTCCGTCTCCAGGAAGGGGATGTAGGTGCCGCCCTCCGGCTTCAGGAGGACACCCTGCCCGAGACCGGCTCCGAACAAGCCCCCGCCGGCGATCGCGTAGATCGACTGGACGAGCTGGTAGCCGTCGTCGAAGGCGTCCTTCCACGGGTCGATCCAGATCGACACGCGCTCGGCGATGTGCGGCTTCACGTGGTAGAGGCCGTACGCGCCCGCGACGAAGAGCCCGAGACCCGCGCCGACGTACGTCCAGCGGGCCGTCGCGACGTAGAGCATGGCCAGGAAGACCGAGAAGTAGAGGAGGCCGCCGCCCAGGTCGTTCGTCTGGAAGAGGACGAGCATGGCCGCACCCCAGATGACGAGCAGCGGCCCGAAGTGCTTCGGCGAGGGAAGTCCCGCGCGTCCGACTCCCATCGAGAGCATCTCCCGGTTGTCGCGGAGGTAGCCGGCGAGGAAGATGACGAGGGCGACTTTCGCGAACTCCCCGGGTTGGAACGCGATCGGACCGATGGCGACCCACAGCGAGGCGCCGTTGATCGTGGCGCCGAGACCGGGCAGCGCGGGCAGGACGAGCAGCCCGACCGCGACGATCCCGAGCGTGTACTTGAGGCTGTCGAGCCGGCGGTAGTCGGGCACGAGGACGACGACGAGCGCGAAGACCACGACTCCCACGACGACCCAAAGCCCCTGCTTGAAGGCGAGGTCGGGGTCGATGCGGTAGATGAGTGTCAGGCCGACCGCGGTCAGGATCCCTACGAGCGGGAGGAGGTAGGGGTCAGCGTGCGGAAGGCGGACCCGGAGGATGAGGTGCGCGGCGAGGAAGAGCGCCCCGAAGAACCCCGCGTAGGAGAGCGAGGCGGTCGAGAAGTCGTCCGAGGCCTGACGCGCGACGAACACCGCCGTGAACCCCGCGGCGGTCAGAATTCCGACAGCGAGCAGGTTCAGGAGCTCGCGGTTACGAAGACTCAGGGAACGCCCTCCTCCTCGAACGGGGCGAGCCGGTCTCTGGAGCGCTCGTAGCTCGCGAGGTCGTGGTCGAAGAGCTGCTCGCGCTCCGCCCGCGTGAGTTGCTCCGCTCGGAGCTGGCTCACGTACTTGGCACGGTAGAGATGGACGCCGTCGCTGAGATCCCAGGGAAGCCCCTGGTAGATGGCCACCTGGCCGTCGTCCTCGACGCCGATGAAGTAGGCGCGCGAGACACCCCAGAACGCAGCGGCCCCCAGCATGACGAGGATCGCGAGGAGCGCGAGCGTCCAGAGGAGCCACCGGGGAACGCGGCGGCGTTGTGGACGCTGCCCCTTCGGATGCGGGCCGGGGACCTCGGGCTCCTGCCAGCCGCGTGCCTGCTCCGGGGGCGCCACAAGGGTTTCGGTCGGGGCCGCATCCCTTCGGACGGGCGACTCGAGGCCCGAAAGCGTGTCCTCGAGGTCGGTGGAAGCGTCGTGGCCGTTCCCGCCGACGAGCGAGTCGTCAAGCGCTTCCCCCGCCTCGAGCCGGAAGAGAACGACCGTGACGTTGTCTTCCCCGCCCTGGCGATTGGCCTCCTTCACAAGCGATCTGGCGGCGTCCTCGAGGCTCTTGGCGTCTCGCACGACGGCGAGGATCCGATCATCTTCGACCATTGTCGTCAGCCCGTCGGAGCAGAGAAGGAAGACATCGCCCGTCTCGACCTCGATCGTGAAGGTATCGACGTCGACTTCCGGGTCGGTGCCGAGCGCGCGCGTGATCACCGACCGCTGCGGGTGCATCTCGGCCTCCTCCGGGCTCAGCCGCCCGCTCCGGACGAGGTCGGCGACGAGCGAGTGGTCCTCCGTCAGCTGCTCCAGGGCACCTCCGCGGATCCGGTAGGCCCGCGAGTCGCCGACGTGGCCGATCGAAAGGCGCTCCTCGCCGACCAGCGACGCCGTGACGGTCGTCCCCATGCCCGTGGCCTGAGTGTCGGACCGGGCGCGCTCGAAGATGCGCCGGTTCGCCTCCTGGATGATCGCCTCGAGCCGCTGCTCGGGGCCGAGCTTGTCAGCTTCGTGGAACTCGCGGAAAGTCGCTGCAGCGAGCCTCGATGCCACCTCGCCAGCCTGCGCCCCGCCCATGCCGTCGGCGACGACGAAGAGCGGCGGGTCGGCGACGAAGGAGTCCTCGTTCCGGCGGCGCTTGCGACCGGGATCGGTGAGAGCTGCGC
>DASQGA010000188.1:0-1754 GCA_035632855.1 Gaiellaceae bacterium
GGCGACCTCGCCCATGAGCGGACGCTTGCCACGGTCGCGGTCGCCCCCGCACCCGAAGACGCAGTGCAGGCGTCCCCCGGTGATCGCCCGCGCCTCCGTGAGGACGTTTTCCAACGCTTTCGGCGTGTGCGCGTAGTCGACCAGCACCACGAAAGGCTGCCCCTCGTCTACAGCTTCGAAGCGGCCCGGGATCCCGGTAACGTGCTCAACGCCTCGACGGATCGCCGCAGCCTCGATGTCGAGGAGCCGGGCGGCGGTGACCGCGCCCAGGACATTCTCGACGTTGAAGCGCCCACGCAACCGGCTCGAGATCGGGATGCCCGCTGCCGTGAACGACGAGCCACCGAGGCCGATCTTGAGCGACTCGGGCCTGACGTCTGCATCGTCGGTGATCCCGAACGTGAGGAGAGGCACCCCGAGCTGGCGAACCTCCTCAGCCAGGCGCAGCCCGTGGACATCACAAACGTTCAGCGCCGCTCGCGGGAGCCGTCCTTCCCGGTCAGGCTCGACGAAGAGTCTGCGCTTGGCCTCGAAGTAGGACTCCATCGTCCCGTGAAAGTCGAGGTGGTCCTGAGACAGGTTCGTGAAGACCAGGACACCAAAGCGAACGCCCACCAGACGCCGCAGCTCGGAAGCGTGTGAGGAAGCCTCCATCGCAACGCTTCGATCACCCGCTTCGAGCATCTCGCGAAACGTTCGCTGAAGGTCGATCGCCTCCGGCGTCGTTCGGGTGACGGCCCGTCGCTCCCCACCCACCCGGCTCTCCACGGTGCCGAGCAAGCCGGGACGCATGCCCGCGGCAGCGAGGATGGAGAAGAGCAAGAAGGCTGTGGTCGTCTTTCCGTTCGTTCCCGTCACACCGGCGACAAGAAGCTCGCGTGTCGGTCGGCCGAAGAACGCGTCAGCCGCGAGCGCCATCGCCTCCCGAGCGTCGGAGACAACCAGCTGCGGAACCGCCAGCTCGAGCTCGCGCTCGACGATCAATGCGGCGGCGCCCCGGCTGACGGCCTCGGGCGCGAAGTAGTGGCCGTCCGCCCGGTGGCCGGGCACACAAGCGAACAAAGCCCCGGCCGTCACGCGGCGCGCGTCGTACGCGAGGTCGGTGATATCTGCGGGGCCGGGGTTGACCGTGCGCGTCGGGCCCACGGCCTGGCTCAGGCTCTCCAGCTCGATGGCGGCGGATTCTACCAGCGTGGCTTACCCTTCCCGTGGACTTTGTGACACGAAAACCCGCGCATTTCCTCGCGCTTTTCTCATTTCGCGACACACACCCGCGCTCCTCGCTCATACGATCGACTCGGGGAGGAGCCCGGCGGATCCAGATAAGGGTCTCGCGCCGTGCTCGGGGTGCCGCAAGGATGCGCGCCTACAGACCGCCAGGGCAACTGGATCGGACGAGCCTCCACGGGTTCCCCGGCCCGGCAGCCGGCGCTTACGAGTAGCTGGCCGTAGCCACCGCGCCATCCAGGACAGGACCTGAGAGAATCACGGCCGCTGGCCGTAGGCTTGCGAACGGCGCCAGCGTGAACGTCACCGTCAGCAGGACCGACGGCCCTAGACCGAAAGGAGAGCGTCATGGCGAAGGTGGTCAACTGCGAGTGCGGACAAGCCGTGCGGGGCGAGACTGACGACGAGCTCGTCTCCAACGTCGAGGCTCACGTCCAGAGCCATCATCCCGAGATGGTCGGAAAGATGTCCCGCGAGGATGTGCTAGGTATGGCTGAGGAGGCCTGAAACCGCAACTGATACCGCGC
>DASQGA010000189.1:0-17769 GCA_035632855.1 Gaiellaceae bacterium
GGATAGCGCCAAAGCGCGACAACTGAACCACCCTCGACGGGCGCGGGCGGCGAGTGCGACGGATCCGTTTGCATAACGACCTTCTCGGCCCCAAGCTCCACTGCGACACTAGAGAGTCGCGCCGTGACGACCGCATGTCAAGGTAAGACGGCGGATTGAAGCATCCGAAGCACCTGAAGCCGGCCTCGACATCCACCCAGGCGGCGAGTCGTCGTCCCGAGACGGGCTAGGTCCCGCGCGCGCGGTCGGAGCCGACGATCACGACCAGACGGTTCCTGTCTCCGCCTGACGGGAGCGCGGTCACCCCGACACCGAGCTGGCCGGCGAGTCGCTGCGCGATCGCGTCGGCGCCCGGTGGGTAGTAGACGCGTGTGATCACGTAGTCCCTGCGCTTCGCGTTCTCGACGTTGCCGATGCGATAGGCAAGCGGGCCGCCGATCTCGTTGGCGATCCTACTGGCAGCGTTCGGGAGGCCAGTCCCGTTGTAGACGTCGACGCGGATCTCCCAGGGCGGGGGAAGCTTCGGGGGTGCCTCCGCCGGCCCGCTAGCAGCCGGGGCGATCTGGTCGGGAAGCAGGCCAGGGCTCACGGCGAAGAGGAGGAGGGCGGCGGCGGCGAGCGTCAGCGCGGCCGCCAGGATCCAGCGTCTGAAGGACCACCGGGCCCCCGTGGGCACCGGCATCCCCGCGAGCTCTCGTGCCTCGCGCTCGGAGATCCCGAGCGCCGTCGCGTAGACGATGGTCGCAGCCAGAGCCTCGTCGACCGAGGGGAAGCGGTAGATCCGGTTCTCCTCGAGTGCCCTGACGTCGTCCAGCTCGAGTCGTGAGCGGGCAGCCGCCTCCTCCAGCGTGAGGCGGCGCTTCTTCCGAACTGCTCCGAGTGGGGACGTGATCTCCATGCAACCCTCAGGATTCTGCGGCCGGGTACTGCGACCTTCCCGGGCTAAAGAAGGTCATCGGCACGATCCACGTCTCCTGGAGCTCCAAAATCGTCGCAGGGCACGAGGACAGGTTCGAGCGCACGGGCTCCTTCGTCCGGAACCTCGGCCCAGACCTCCCGTGCGAGGAGCACCGGGTGACCCCGCTCCCCGCCGTAGGAAGCAGCGAGGAGAGCGCCCGCGCCGGCGCGCCAGGAGGCGATGACGCGGTCGATCGCCCGCGGATCGAGGGACGGCCCGTCCGCCAGGCAGACGACCGCTGCCCCGGCCTCCGCCGGCAGCACCTCGAGGGCGCAGCGGAGCGACGCGCCCGGGCCATCCTCCCAGTCCGGGCATTCGACGATCCGGGCACCTTCGGCCTCGAGCGGATACGCGCCGGCGACCACGACGATCTCGTCCACGACACTCGCCCGCACGCGCTCGAGCACGCCTGGGAGGAGGAGGTGCTGCTTCGGGGCGCCGAAGCGCGAGGCCGCACCCGCGGCCAGCACCACCGCAGCGATCACGGAAGCTGGTCGAGCGCGCGCCGAACCAGAGCCCGGGCGATCTCGAGCTTGTACTCGTTTCCGGGCAGGGGCGTCGCTCTGTCCAGCTCATCGAGCGAGCCGAGCGCCCAGGGGATCGGCGCGACGCCGGCGAGCGCGAGCCGCGTGCGGCCGGAGAAGCGGGCGGCTGCGACTCCGACAAGCGCAAAGGAGTATCTGCGGCGGTCCATCGCCTTCAGGTAGACGCTCGCATCCGTCTCGAGCACGTGGAGGGCCAGGATGAGCTCGCCCGGATCGAGCGTCGTCAGGCTCCGGTCGGCGTCCGTCGGAAGCCGGTAGAGCTCGCCGAGAGGAAAGCGGCGCACAGTCGTCTCTACCTCGGCTCCGAGAGCCAGGAGAGCCGCCGCCGGGTCGGACGGATGGGCGGAGGCGCACGGCTCGTTCGCGAAGATCGCGTGCTCACTGTGCTCCCCTTCGCGCGCGTGGCAGTGGTCTCCGCCATGGAGGTAGCAGGGGAAGGCAAGGCGCCAGTACCAGCAGCGCGTTGCCTGGAGCAGGTTGCCTCCGAGCGTTCCCATGTTCCGGAGCTGGGGAGACGCGGCGAGGCGGCATGCCTCCCGGAGGGCAGCAGGAACCGCGTCCGAGCTCTCGAGCTCCGAGAGGGTCGTGCCGGCGCCGATTCGACCGTTCTCGATTCCCCGCGGCAGAAGTCCCCGGACGTCGACGAGCGCGTCGGTCGGTACCAGACGGTCACGCACGAGCTGGACGAGGTCGGTGCCGCCTGCAAGCGGCCGAGCGCCGTTCCCGAGCGCCCCGGCGGCCTCTTCGAGGCTAGCGGGCCTGGCCAGCGAGGGATCGCTCGCGCTCACGCGCCTCCTTCAGCGCCCGAAGCATCTCCTCCCGGGTCGCTTCGCTCCCGTGGGGGAACCATGTTCCCCCACGGACCCCTTCTTTTCCATTACGGCGCGCTTCGCGCGCATCACAGCGGGAAACCTCCCGGTTTCCCGAGCCCTTCCCCGCCGGAGGAGATGCTGCGCTCATGCCGGAACGCGAGCTCGCGTCCGCTCTCGCGCCTCCTTCAGCGCCCGAAGCATCTCCTCCCGGGTGATCGGGAGTGATCGCACGTCCGCGCCCGTCGCGTCGCGGATCGCGTTGGCGATTGCGGCCGCGGTCGGGATGATCGGCGGCTCGCCGAGCCCTTTCGCCCCCAGGCTCGTCAGGTGCGGGTCCGGGATGTCGAGGAGCTCCGTCACGATCTCCGGGACGTCGGCGATCGTCGGCAGCTTGTAGGCGTCGAGGGACTGCGTCAGGACGGCGCCGGACGTCGGGTCGAGCAGCCGCTGCTCCGAGAGGGTGTGCCCGAGGCCCTGGATGATGCCGCCCTCGACCTGGCTCGACGCGCCGAGCGGATTGATGATGCGCCCAACGTCGTGGATGGCGGCGATCCGGCCGACCTGCACCTCGCCGGTCTCGACGTCGACCGCCACCTCCGCCACCTGGATCCCGAAGGTGAGGATGCGCATTCCGGCGGGGTTCGGGCCGCGCGATCCCTGCCCGAGGATCTGGCCGTCCTCGAGCAGGCCGGTGACCTCCTCGAGCGGCCACGAGCCGCCGTCCGAGGAGACCACGTTCCCGTTCTCGAGGCGCAGCACTCGCTCCTCGACCTGGTAGCGCTGCGCGGCGATCTCGAGAACCTGGCGGCCCGCGTCCGCAGCGGCCGCGCGCACGGCCGGGCCCATGCTCGGGGTCGTGGAGGAGCCGGCCGAGTAGGAGGCGTACGGGCCCCGGTCGGAGTCGCCGAAGGAAATCTCCACCCGTTCGAACGGAAGGCCGAGCTCTTCGGCTGCGATCTGGGCGAGCGCCGTCGCCGTCCCGGTGCCGATGTCCTGGTGGCCCGTGATCACGTGGGCCCGGCCGTCGGCACCCATCCGCACCCACGCGTAGGACGGAGGGCCGCCGCCGCCGTACCAGATCTGGCTGGCGAGGCCGACCCCGTGTTTCCAGGGCCCGTCCGAGCGCGCCTTGACCTCCTGGCGGCGCGCCCAGTGCGCCTCGGCGCGCCGGTAGCACTCGAGCAGGTTCTTGGAGGAGAACGGCCGGCCGTCGACCAGGTCCGAGTCGGCGTGGTTCCGCCGGCGGAGCTCGAGCGGGTCGAGGTCGAGCTTCGCCGCCAGCTCGTCGAGGATGCACTCGAGGCCGAAGGTGCCCTCGACGAAGCCGGGGGCGCGGAAGGCGTCGTTCGGGCCCGTGTTGACCTTCGCGCCCGCCTCGTCGGTCCGGACGTTCGGGCAGGCGTAGAGCATCTGCATCGGGCCGGCGGTGGACGACTTCCAGCCCTCCCACCCGACCGCCATGACGTAGTCGCCGCCGAGCGCAGTCAGCGTGCCGTCGGAGCGCGCGCCGACGACGAGGCGCTGGATCGTCGCATGCCTGTTTCCGGTCGCCAGGTTCTCCTCTCGTCGCGTAAGCCCGCACCGGACCGGCCGGCCGGTCCGCTGCGCCAGCTCAGCGGCGAGAAAGCCGTGGTCGCCGGGCTCTGTCTTGGCGCCGAAGCCGCCGCCCATGTAGCGACAGACGACTCGCACCCGGTCGGCGGGAAGGTCGAAGTGGGCCGCGAGCTTGTCCCGGATGTTCCAGATCCATTGCGTCGAGGCGTAGACGGTCAGGCGGCCTCCTTCCCATTCGCACACCGTCTGGTGCGTCTCGAGGGCGTTGTGGAGGACGGTCTGCGTCCGGTACTCGGCCTCGACGACCACATCCGCCTCGGCCAGCCCCTGCTCCAGGTCGCCGCGCTCGTAGTGCGTCGTCTCGTCGATCAGGGACCCACGCCGGACGGCCTCGTCGGGATCGAGGAGCGGCTCGAGGACGTCCCATTCGATGTCAACGAGCTCGAGTGCGGCGCTCGCCTCCGCGAACGTGTCCGCCGCGATCGCGGCGACGGCTGCACCCGGATACCCGGGCTCGCGGGTGAGGGAATCGCTCTCGTCCGGGCCGAGCGCCGCCCGGACACCGGCGGCGGCGAGTGCAGGCGCCAGCTCGATGCGACGCACGCGGGCCGAGGCGTGCGGGCTCCGGAGGACAGCCGTGTGGAGCATGCCGGGGAGCTGGACATCCGCGGTGTAGCGAGCTTCGCCGCGCGCGCGCGCGAGACCTGTAACCCGCTCGGCCGGGCGGCCCACCGTGTCGCGAGGCCCGGCGGGCCACTGTTCGAGCTGGTCCTCCTCGACCACCACCCACTGCTCGGAGTAGCGCCCCTCGACTTCCTTCTCGCTTCGGATCAGCCGCGCCAGGAGAGAATCGCCTCCTCGATCTTCGGGTAGGTGCCGCAGCGGCAGAGGTTCCCCGCCATGCCGTGGCGAATCGCAGCGCGCGTCGGCTCGGGACTCTCCGCCACGAGCGCCGAGGCGGAGACGATCTGACCCGGTGTGCAGAACCCGCACTGGACGGCATCGGCCCGCACGAACGCTTCGACGAGCGGGTGGTCGCGCAGGCCTTCGATCGTCGTCACTTCGCGCTCGTCGAGCGTTGCGGCGAGCGTGATGCAGGAAAGGATGGCGTCCCCGTCGACGAGCACGGTGCAGGCACCGCAATGACCTTCCCCGCAGCCGATCTTCGTGCCCGTCAAGCCCAGGTCCTCCCGCAGGACCTCGGCGAGCGACCGCATGCCCGTCGGGCCGAGCCGGTGCGCCTGGCCGTTCACACGCAGGTCAGGCACCCGCTGTGACCGCCTCGATGTCCGCGAGGTGGACGAGCCGGAAGGTGAGCCTCGCGCAGCGCCTGCGCTCCTCCTCGTTGTTGCTCTCGGCGGACGCTCGCCAGAGGTCACGGGCGCAGTCGACGAGCTCCGCGATCCGGGCCCGCTCCGCCTCGTAGCCGTCCCTCTCGGTGCACGCGTTCAGCGCGAGCCCGAGGACGCCGATGGTGTCCGCCTGGCTCGTCCACAGGAGCGGCGTCGCCATGGAGAGGTAGCTGTGGATGCGAGCGAACGTCATCGGCTGCTCGAACGTCCGTCCGCCGGTCGGCGTGGTCGGCTCGACCGGCGGTTCGCCGTCGGCGATCCGGCGGGCGGTGCGGCCCAGGAGGCCCCGAAGCTGATCCTCGTCGAACCCGGCCTTCATCGCCGCCCGGATGGTGTTGGCCAAAGCGCTCGGCTGCTGGCCGTACGGGAAGTCCGACGCGTAGACGAGCTGCTCGGCCGGGATCCTGCTGAAGGAGTCGAGCAGATCGATCGGGCTCCAGACGGAAGTGTCGAAGAAGACGCCCGCCCGACCGGCGAACGCCTCGGAGAGGGCGGCGAGGTCGGCGATGCCGCAGTGGGCGATGATCAGCTGGGCGTCGGCGTTCGCCTCGACGAGGCGCAGGAGCTCGGACGCGATCGGAGGCAAGCCTCGCCCGCCGTGGATCAGGATCGGGACGCGCCGCTCCGCCGCCAGCCGGAAGACCGGAGCCAGCCGCTCGTCGTTCAGCAGAAACTTCTGGGCCCGCGGGTGCAGCTTGATCCCCCGCGCCCCACGGTCGAGGCAGCGCTCGGCCTCGGGGATGGGATTCTCCGAGAGGTCGAGCCGGACGAACGGAACCAGGAGCCCGCCAGAGCGCTCCGCGGCGGCGAGCGTCCTGTCGTTCGCCGCCCGGAAGGCGGGATGCCGGTCGGGCTCGTCCAGGCAGAAGGCGAACGCTCCCGTGACCGAGTAGCGGTCGAGGAACGCAACCAGCTCGTCGAGAGGGGCCACGAAGCCGTCGATGTCCTTCCCCACGTGGACGTGCGCGTCGAAGAGCTCGGTGCCGTCGGGGATGAGCCGGCGCACCGCATCCTCGTACGTCGCCACGAGTGCGAGTGCCCGCTCGAAGACGCCCTCCACGAAGCGTGAGCCTACCCGAGCCCGCCTCTCGCCAAGCGGGCTCGGTCGTGGCTTTCCCGGGTGCCTAGCTCGCCGTCGCCGTGAAGGCGAATCCACTCGACAGATCGTCGAGCGGATCGCCTGCACAAGAAAGTGCTCGGCCCTTCCAGCATGAGAATCGGGTGCCCGCGTTCGTCAGGACGAGAACGACTTTCGAGACACTTGCGGGGTCGAACGAAAGCAGACCGCTCGTCCCGTCGCCGTTCGCGTCGAGGACGATCGGCGCCTCGGCCAGGCCTGCGGTCGAGTAGACGAGCGCCGTGGCTGCGGGCAGGTACGGCGGCGAGGGGAAGTTCACGGTGATCGTCAGGCCAGTAGTCGGGCCCTGTGGCACGAACTCCACGTAGTCGTTCGACATGTGGTACATGGCGTAGTCGCCGGGAAAGGGCACCCCGGGTGCCAAGGCGTGCCTCATCGCGCCGGCGGCGGGGTAGAGCGAGCCCTCGGAGTAGAACGCACTCGGCGTCGTGTTCCAGATGCCGAAGAGGTGGAAGAGCGATGCGAAGGTCTGGCCGCGGGCCGCGATCTCCGCCGAGACCGCGCTCGTCGAGTAACCAGCCTTTCCGACTGCCCTTCTCCACGCGCCCCGGATAACCCCGGGGGTGTTGAAGTATTCGGACAGGAACCGGTACCAGATCCAGGTTCCGTACTGGACGCTCGGGGTTGCGAAGTCGATCGGCCACCAGGGGCCGTCGTTCTGCGTATTCGAGGCCGTTACCGGGCTGCTCCTGAGGAGGTACTGGAGGTTGTCGTCCACCTTGTCGAAGACCTCGTCTTCCATCCACGTGGCGCTGCCCTCCATGAAGGCCCGATCTTCGAACAGGTCGTAGCCGAACTGGATCGCGTGGAAGAACTCGTGGGCGGCCGTGACCCGGAGCGCCGCGAGGCGGTTGGCGCCAGTCGGAAACTGGCTGCGTTTGAAGTCGTTGTCGAAGACGCAGTAGGCCGAGGCCCGGCGATACGTCGCCCGGTTGATCCGAGGGTCGTCGGTCTGGCAGTACCCGTAGAGCCCTCTGTTGCCGATGTCAGCGATGAAGATGTCGATCCGCCCGTTCGGGTTGCCACCGTGGTGCGAACCGGACCTCGAGTCGCTGCGCGGCCTCTTGTAGCCGTACGCTCCGATCTCGGTCTGCCAGACCTTGTTCATCGTCTTGACGGTCTTGTCGACGTAGTCGGGCCTGCCGTTTCGGTTCGAGTCCACGAGCGAGGGCCTCTCGGGGCCCCTCGTCACCCAGTGAACGCAGAATCGGGTCGTGCAGACCCGCCTTCGCTTGCTCCTCGGGACGCCTACGTAGCCCGCGGCGCCCTCACTCGCGCCGTCCGTCGGCCGCGCGAGCAGCCTCATGGCGAGGCGGCGGTCGCTTCTCGAGAGCGAACCGACGCTGGTCGCAAGATCGCGGAGGGCCATTGTCGCCCCGTGTGGGTCGGTGTACGTGGCCCCGCTCGAGTAGCGGGGGTTGGCAAACCGTGGCGCGAGCAGCACAAGGGCGCGCTGGAGTGCGTACTGCGCGCCGGTGATCTGGCCCGAGACCAGGGCGCGCGAAAGGGCGTCGTTGGGTGCGCCGGCTGCGAGGGACCGCTCGCTTGCGGCGGCGTTGCCTGCGAATGCGAGCACCGCGACCGCAGCCACCGAAGCCAGGAGCAGAGAACGCGAGCGGACGGAGAACTGCATGCAGATGCCTACCTTTGTCGGGGGAGTCGGCCTGACCTCACGAAAGAACGCTCCTGGCTGCCGGTTGTCGAGACCATATCCGGGGGGTCGGGCAGGTCGTCCAGGCGAGGACGGTACCCGCCGCGCTAGCATCGGCCGAGATGCCGAGCGTCTTGATCTACGCCGACTCGATCAGGTCACCCGAGCTACGGCACGAGGTGCCGTTCGCCGCGCCCGACCCGTTCATCTATGTGGAGCTGAATGGCTCCAGGCACGTCTATGCCAGCTCCATCGAGCTCCCTCGTCTGGTCGAGCTCGCCGATCTCGAGGTCTTCTCCTACGACGAGCTCGGCTTCGACGAGCTCGTCGCCCAGAAGCTCGGCCGACACGAGCGCGAGCGGGAGCTCGTGCTCCGAGCCTGTCGCCATGCGGGCGTCGAGGACGTCGTCACGCCGGCCTCGTTTCCCCTGGATGCGGCCGACCACCTGCGTGCGAACGGAATCGAGCTGCACGCCGACGGGAAGCTCTTCGACCTGCGCCGCCGCGCCAAGAGCGACGTCGAGCTCGAGGGCGTCCGGCGTGCCCAGCACGGCTGCGAGCTGGCGATGGACGAGATCCGGGCTCGGCTTCGCCAGGGGGGCGGAGTCACGTGCGAAGAGCTTCGCGCAGAGGCGCTTCGCGTCTTCACCGAGGAGGGCCTCGTTGCCCCTGACATCGTGATCGTCTCTCACGGCGGCCAGACCGCGGTCGGCCACGAGCCCGGCCACGGGCCCATCGAGTCGGGCGAACCCGTCGTCGTCGACCTCTTTCCGCGCGACGCCGAGACCGGTTGCTTCGCCGACATGACCCGGACCTTCTGCATCGGCGAGCCGCCGGAGCAGCTCGTCGAGCAGCATGCGCTCTGCTCCGAGTCGCTGGAACGGGTCTACGGGGCTCTTCGGGCGGGGGTCCTCGGCTCCGAGCTCCACCGGATCTCGTGTGAGCCGTTCCAGGCGGCCGGGTATCCCACGCAGCTCTCGAAGGAGGAAGGGAAGGTCCTGGACGAGGGCTACTTCCACAGTCTCGGGCACGGCGTCGGGCTCGAGGTGCACGAACAGCCGAGCCTCGGCCGGGTCGGCGAGGAGCTGATCGACGGCGATGTGATCGCGATCGAGCCGGGGGTCTACAAGAAGGGCTTCGGCGGCTGCCGGTTGGAAGATCTGGTGCGTGTGACCGCCGAGGGCAGCGAGCGGCTCACGGACTACCCGTACGACCTCAAGCCCTAGGCCGACAGCGCGAGCTGCGGCTCGAAGCGGCCCGGATCGTCGAACGGGCCGATCACCGCGAGGTTCAGGCGGTTCTCGCGGACGATGTCCTGTGCGACCCGCTGGATGTCGTCGACCTTGACGGCGTCGTAGGCGGCGAGCACGTCGTCAGGCTCGCGCAGCGTGTCCTCCAGCACCTCGCTCCGAAGCCCGAACATGATCGTGCCCTTCGGATCCTCGAGTGAGAGCACGAGCCGGCCCTTGGCGAAGTTCCTCGCCTTCTCGAGCTCGTCGGCCCCCACCGGCTCCTCGGCGATCCGGCCGAACTCGGCCACGATCGTCTTCACTGCCTCGTCGATCCGCTTGATGTCGACGCCGCCCTGCGCGTAGAGCGTGCCGGCGTCCGTGTAGGCCATGTTGTAGCCGTACACGTAATAGGCGAGGCCCCGGCGCTCGCGCACCTCCGTGAAGAGCCGCGATGACATTCCGCCGCCGAGCACTGTCGCGAGCAGGCTGAGGGCGTACCGGTCGGGATGGTCGATCGGGTAGCTATGAACGCCGAGCCGGATGTGTGCCTGGTCTGACTGCTTCGTGTGCACCTTGACCTGGGCCCGGTCCTGCTTCCACTCGACCGGCGGTGGCGAGCCCGCCGCTCCGTTTTGGACGTCGCCGAGGAGCTCCTCGAGCCTGGGGACGATGTCGTCGCCCACCGCGCCCGCGACGCCCGCGACCATGCGGGGAGCGCGGTACCAGCGGTCGAGGTACTCGAAGAAAGTCTCCCGCTTCGCTTCTCGCACGGTTTCCTTCTTGCCGATGATGTCCCAGCCGAGCGGCGTGTCGCCGTAGAGGAGCTCGTCGTACACCCCCTCGAGGTAGTCCCGAGGCGTGTCGTAGTACATGTTCATCTCCTCGACGATGACGCCCTTCTCGCGCTCGATCTCCTCCGGGTCGAACTTCGAGTTCCGCAGCATGTCCACCAGCACGTCGAGAGCCGTGTCGCGGTGCTCGGCCGCGCACTTCACGTAGTAACCGGTGTACTCCTTGCCGGTGAAGGCGTTGAACTCGCCGCCGATCGAGTCGATCTCGCCGGCGATGTCCCTGGCGCTCGGCCGCCGCTCGGTGCCCTTGAAGAACATGTGCTCCGCGAAGTGCGCGATGCCGTTCGTCTCGCGGGTCTCGTAGCGCGAGCCCGCGGCGAGCATCACGAAGCACGCGACGGACTTCGCCTGCGGCATCGGCGCGGTGACGGCTCGGAGGCCGTTCGGTAGGAGAGTCTTCTCGAAGACGGTGGGCATCAGCTGACCAGGCTCCTTGCTTCGTAGGACTCGATTCGGCTGCGCCACTCCTCGGGGACGGGCACCGGGCGCCGCACGCTGTAGTCGAAGGCTACGTGGACGGTCGTCCCCTCGGCGACCAGTCGTCCGTCGCCGCCCCGGACCTCGAAATCGAACGTGAGGCTCGTCTCCCCGACGCGGCCGACGCGATGACGCACCTCGAGCCTCTCTCCGAGGTTCGCAGGAGAGCGGAAGGAGATCTTCACGTCAGCGACGATGCCGAGCTCGTCGAGCTCGAGCGGCCCGAGGACCTCCTGCATGTACGCAAGCCGGGCTGACTCCACGTAGCTCAGGTAGACGGCGTTGTTCACGTGCCCCAGCCCGTCGAGGTCGCGGAACGCGACTTCCTGGGAGAAGGTGTGGCCGAAGCCCTGCACGGCGGCCATGGTAGCTTCGCCCCGGCGTGCCGAAGCCAGGAGAGCAGACCCGCGAGGCGGTCTTCGCCCAGCCCGAATGGCTCCGGGGCGTTTCGGAGCGAGTCGGGCAACGGCGCTTTCCGGAGGGCCAGGTCCTCTTCACCGGCTGCGGCACGTCGTTCCATGCTGCGCAGGTTGGAGCGGAGCTGGCCGGAGGAGAGGCAGTTCAGGCGCTCGAGCTCGTGCTGCGGCCCAGGCGCGCTGACGTTCTCGTAGCCGTGAGCCACGAGGGCACGACACCGCTGACGACCGAAGCCGTGCGTGCTTTCGATGGGCCGTCCTGGCTCGTCACCGGAGCCGCCGAGAGCCCGCTCCGCAAGCTCGTTGACGAAACCGTCCAGGTGGCGTCGAAGATCGAGGAGTCGTACTGCCACACCAAGAGCTACACGGCAGCCATCGCAGCTATGGCCGTGATGGCGGGCCACGACGTCGCCGGGCTACCGACTGCCGTCGAGGCTGCGCTCGAGGGACCGAGGCCAGAGCCCTCCGATCACGATCGCTGGCTCATCGTGGGCGCCGGGCGCGACTGGCCGACGGCGCAGGAGGCGGCACTGAAGCTACGAGAGGGCACGTTCGTCGTCGCCGAGGCCTACCACACCGAACAGCTTCTCCACGGCCACCTGGCCGCGGTAGACGAGACTGTCCGTGCGCTCGTGCTGGACGGTGAGGGCCGGGCCGGGGAGCGCTCCCGTGACGCCGTCAAGGCGCTCCGCGAGATCGGGGCGGCGACGCAGCTCAGGCCGCAGGCCGACGGTCCCGCCGAGCGGCCCATCCTCGGGATCCTGCCGTTCCACCTCCTCGTTCTCGACCTGGCCGAGCACAGGGGCGTGAACCCGGACCGGATCCGGTGGGACGAAGAGCCGTGGAAGCGGGCCCGCGACTCCTACGAGTAAGAACCCTACGCGCGCAGGACGAGGCCGCCCTTGTCGCGAGCGCCGTCCAGGAAGGCGAGCCAGTCGCGCCAGAGCTTCGGATCGGGGAGGGCCGTGGGGTTTTCCTCCGCGACGGCAAGGGCGCCCTCGATCTCCGCGGGCGTGATTCTCGACTCGTCCTCGGGCTCGAGCTTCTCGACTGGAAACGACTCGGCCATCCCCTGGAGCAGCATCTCCTGGCGGAGCAGATCGAGTTCGCGCGAGCCGAGCCAGACATGGCCCGACATGCCGTCGTTGTGCGCCCACCAGAGGTGGACGCTCATGCTGCCAGGCGACCGAGCTCTTCGAGGAGCCGGTCGACCTCCTCGACGGTGTTGTAATGGACGAAGCCGATCCGGACGGCGCCGTCTGGGAGCCCGAGCCGTTCCATGATCTCGAGGGCGTAATAGTTCCCTGACCAGGCCGCGATGTCGCGCTCGGCAAGGCGCGCGGCGACTGCGGCCGGGGTGTGTGCCGCGAGCGTGAGCGCGAAGGTCGGCGTCCGGCCGTCCATGGTCGGAACCCCGTGCAGCTGCACTTCGTCGGGCAGGCCGGCGAGGAAGCGCTCTCCGAGCTCTCGCTCGTGGGCCGCGATCGCCTCCCAGCCGACCGACTCGACGTACTCGACGGCAGCCACGAAGCCCGCGAGCGCTTCGTGCGAGAGCGTGCCGGTCTCGAAGCGGTGTGCGAGCGGCACGTCGGCCGCGGGCCGAACCTTGTACGGACGGAGGCGCTCCAGGAGCCCGGCCCGGCCGAAGAAGAGGCCCAGGTGGGGCCCGAAGAACTTGTAGGGCGAGCAAATGAGGACGTCCGCGCCCGCGGCGCCGACGTCAATGGGCCCATGCGGTGCGTAGTGCACGGCGTCGACCCAGGCGAGGGCGCCCGCCTCGTGCGCGAGGTCCGCGATGCGCCGCACGTCCGTCACCGTCCCGACCGCGTTCGACGCCCAGGGATAGGCGACCACGCGGGTCCGGTCGGAGAGCTGGCGCTCGAGGTCCGAGATCACGAGCGTGCAGTCCTCGTCGTCGATGTCGACGAACCGCACGCGCAGGTCGCGATCGTGGGCCAGCTCGAGCCAGGGCGCGATGTTCGCGTCGTGATCCAGTCGGGTGACGAGGATCTCGTCGCCGCTTCGAAACTCGCGTCCCACAGCCCGCGAGAGCGCGAAGTTCAGCGTCGTCATGTTGGCGCCGAAGCCAACCTCGTTGGGACTCGCGCCCAGGAAGCGTGCCGCTCGCTCGTGCGCCGCTGCGACAACCTCGTCGCTTCGGCGGCTCGTCTCGAACGGTCCTCCCAGGTTCGCATTCGCCTCGCGCAGATACGACGCCATCGCCTCGATCACGGAGTCGGGAACCTGCGTCCCGCCCGGCCCATCGAAGAACGCCGTCGGCCGGGCCAGAGCCGTAAAGCGCGCACGGACGGCGGCGACGTCGAAGGTGACGGTGCTCATAGGCCACCTGGCCTCTGAGCGTGTGGAGGGGGTGTGGGGGAACCGGGAGGTTCCTCCACCGGATCAAAGAAGGGGGCTCGTGGGGGAAACATGGTTTCCCCCACGGGAGCGAGCCGGAGGCGAGTGACGCTCACCTGGGTGACGCTAGCGCAATTCTTCGTCAGGATCGCCCGATGGAGATTGCGGTCTCGTGCCTGGACGACGGGCTCCTGCTGCTTGCCGGAGGCCGGGTCGAGCAGATCGACCGCCTCCCCACGACCGGGCTCGCGTGGTCCGGGAGCCGCATTGCGCGAGCCCGGTTCGATCCGGCCGAGACTGCCACGACCGGGGAGCTCCTGCTTTACGGGCCGAGCGGGCTCGACAAGAGGCTCCTGGTCGGGGGGCTCGCCGACCCACACGACCTCGCGTGGGACGGGGAGCTTTTGGTGGCCGTGTCCACCCTCGGCAACGCGGTCTTCTGGATCGACACGGAAGGCGATGTGGTTCAACGCTGGTCGCCCGCGGGATGCGGAGACTGCCGGCACCTGAACGGCGTGGCCGTCCACCGGGGGCGAGTGCTCGTAACGGCGTTCGGCCGCTTCTCCCGACACCGCGAGTGGGCCGTGCGTCCGCGCGACGGCGCCGGCATCCTGCTCGACGCAGCGTCCGACACCGTCGTTGCAGCCGGCTTCAGCTCGCCTCATTCCCCGAGAGTCGTCGAAGGCCGCCTTCTCCTCTGCGACTCGGGGCGCTCCGACCTCGTCGCCCTCACGCCGAGTGGCCGCGTCGAACGGCGAATTCGGCTCTCCGGGTGGACGCGCGGGATCGCCGTGGCGGGGAACCACGTCTACGTGGGCGAGAGCGTCCGCCGCGGCGAAGTGGGTTCCGCGACCGTAGCGGTGCTCACGCGGGGGGAGTTGGCGTTCGTGGGACGAGTCGAGCTGCCGGTGCGGGAGGTCTACGACCTGGTCGCCCTCCCCAGGGGCTGGGCTCGAACGCTCGCAACCCCCTCACCGTCGCGACCCCCGATGCCCGCGCTCGCGTCGAGCGACCTGCGGGCCTCGATCCAACTCGATGAGCAGCGCCCGCTGCGGCGAGGCGAGGTGGCAGACGTCGACTGCAGGGTGACGAACCTCGGTCGCGTGGCACTGGCGAGCGCCCCGCCCCACCCGGTCTCGATCGCCTCGCTTTGGGAGCCTCCGGCCCGCTGCCTCTGGTCTCCGCTTCCCGGCCCGATTCCCGCGGGCGAGACCGCCCGGTGCATTGTGCGCCTCCTGGCCCCTGACCGCCCGGGGCGCCACGAACTGCACCTCGCCGTCGTCCAGGAAGGCGTCGCCTGGCTCGCGGGAGGCGCCGTCACAGAGATCGAGGTCGCGTGAACTCGACAGTGCCAGACATCCTTGGCCCGGGTCTCCGACTCGTTTTCTGTGGGATCAATCCGGGGTTTCGGTCCGCAGAGGCAGGTGCTCATTTCTCCAATCCGCGGAACGACTTCTGGCGGCTGCTCGCCGATTCCGAGCTTACCTCGGGTGTGCTCGACCCGAGCGAGCAGTGGTCGCTGCTCGAGCTGGGCTACGGGCTGACCAACGCCGCACCCCGAACGACGCGGGGAAGCAGCGACCTGCGGAAAGCGGACTTCGCGGGTTCCGCCGAGCGCTTGGAGCAGATCGCCCGCGAGCTACGCCCTGAGGGCATTGCCTTCGTGGGCAAAGCCGCCTACGAGGGCGCGTTCCGCGAGCGGCCCGAGCTGGGCCTCCAGCACCGGCAGCTCGCGGACACGTGGCTCTTCGTCCTGCCCTCGACCTCGCCCGCGAACGCGGCGGTGCCATACGAGGAGCGCCTGCGGTGGTTCGTGGCTCTCAAGGGTCATCTGGGTGCCTAGTCCTTCGGGGCGCCTCGCGGGTCGTCCGAGACGACGGCCTCGGCCTCCCCGTACTTGTCGACGACGACGTAGCGCTCGGTCCGCTCGACGATCCCCTCGAGCTCGGGGTTTTCGTGACCGGGGACGAGCGCGAAGCGGTCGTCCTGCGCCCGCACCGTCTCGTACTCCTCGATCGTCATCTGCACCTTTTCCGGGCATCCGGTCCCGCATTCGCAGTGGAATTCGAAGAGCCCGTGCTCCGGCGGCCACCCGCGTGACTCAGCCTGCTTGTCGACGCGCTCCAGGCGCTCGTTTACCTCCCGTAGCAGCGCTTCGTTCCGCGCCTGACGCTCGAGCCCTTCGGCCATCAGATGGTTGGTCGGTAATTGGCATGCCCGCGGGGACGGGCCAGACCAAGCCAGGGTGCGCCATCGTCCGCAGGCAAGGCTAGAAGCCTTGACAAGGGCGAGGGTGCGGCCTGGTGCCGTGTCTGGGCCGCCATCGGAGGGTGTGGTAATTGCCGGTCAACCATCTAGCCGCTCCAGCGGTTCGTGATCGGAACCCGGCGGTCACGCCCGAACGCCTTGGGGCGGAGCTTGACCCCGGGCGGGGCCTGGCGGCGTTTGTACTCGGCGCGGTCGACCAGCGCGAGCGCGCGCTCGACGAGGCCGGGCTCGAACCCGTCGGTCGAGAGCTCTTCGCGGGAGCGGTCGAGCTCGACGTAGGCCTCGAGGACGCGATCCAGCACCTCGTAGGGGGGAAGCGAGTCCTGGTCGAGTTGGCCTTCTCGCAGCTCGGCGCTCGGCGCTCGCTCGATCGTGCTGACCGGGATGAGCTCACGTTCTGCCCGCTCGTTCAGGTGGCGTGCCAACCTGAACACGTCCGTCTTGTAGACGTCCTTCAGGAGCGCAAAGCCTCCAGCCATGTCCCCGTACAGGGTTGCGTACCCGACCGAGAGCTCGCTCTTGTTCCCGGTCGCGAGCAAAAGCCAGCCGAACTTGTTCGAGAGCGCCATCAGGATGACGCCGCGCGTCCGGGCTTGCAGGTTCTCCTCGGCGAGACCGGCCTCGGTGCCGGCGAAGGGCTCCGCCAGGGCTGCGTTCAGGCTCTCGACCACGGGCTCGATCGGAAGCTCGAGGTAGCGGGCGCCGAGGCTCTCGGCCACCTTCCTTGCATCGGCGCGCGTCTCGTCGGAGCTGTAGCGGGACGGCATCGAGACACAGACGATCCGGTCGGGGCCGAGCGCCTCGCAGGCCAGCGCTGCCGTGAGCGCGGAGTCGATGCCGCCCGATATCCCCAGGACGACTTCCTGGAAGCCGTTCTTCCGGGTGTAGTCACCGAGCCCGAGTTCCAGCGCGAGCCGCATCTGCTCGAGCTCGTCGAGGAGCGGCGCGACGACCGGCCCCGCAGGCCTCCCGTTCGTCGGCGCGGTAGCGCCGAAGTCGATGACAGGCGGGTCGACGGCCTTCGACTGCTCGCGGGCGAGTGCCCGGCGGCGTGCATCAGCCAGCCTGCGGGCGATGGTCGTGGACGGCTCGATGTCGACGAGGAGAAGAGCCTCCTCGAACGCCGGGCCGCGGACGACCACGTCGCCGTCCTGGTCGAGCACGACGCTGTGGCCGTCGAAGACCAGCTCATCCTGGGCGCCGACCGCGTTCACGAGGACGATCCAGCAGACGTTGTCCCGCGCTCGGGTGGCGAGCATCTGCTCGCGCTCGCGCCCCTTGCCGAGGTGGAACGGCGAGGCGGAGATGTTCGCGACCACGTGCGCTCCCGCGAGGGCGAGCTCGGTCGCCGGCGGTCCGGGCTGCCAGATGTCCTCGCAGATCGTCGGGCCGACGAGCGTCTCTCCGAACCGGAGTAACAGGAGGTCGCGGCCCGCCTGGAAGTACCGATCCTCATCGAAGACGCCGTAGTTCGGCAGGAAGCGCTTGCGGTAGAAGCCCTTGACCTCGCCGTCCGCGCATACCGCGCAGGCGTTGAAGAGGTCGCGGTCGAGCAGGGGTGCTCCGACGAGCGCCGCCACTCCGCGGGCTTCGCGTGCGATCAGCTCGAGGCTTCGCTCCGCGGCGCGCAGGAAGCTCGGACGGAGGAGCAGGTCCTCGGGCGGGTAGCCAGTGACCGCGAGCTCGGGGAAGAGCACGAGGTCGGCGCCCGCGTCCTGCGCCTCGCCGAGCCGCGCCAGGATGCGGTCGCGATTGCCGTCGAGGTCTCCGACCACGGTATTGATCTGTGCGAGCGCGAGGCGCATGGTTCCTCCAGTCTAGCGGTTTTCGCCGTTGAGGCGAAAACCCACGCTGTCAACCGGCTCAGACCGCCCGCGCGATGTCGTCGAGCGACTCGGGATTCTCGAGCGACGAGAGATCACCTGGATCCTCCCCGAGCGCCCTCGCGCGGACGGCGCGGCGGACGATCTTCGCGCTCCGGGTTTTCGGAAGCGCTGGGACGAAGAGGATCCGATCGGGCCGGAAGGCCTTCCCGAGCTCGCCAGCGGCTGCTCCTCCGATCTCAGCCGCGAGCTCTTCGGTCGCCTCCACGCCGGCGCGGAGCGTGCAGAAGACCCACGCCACCTCGCCCTTGACCTCGTGTGGGATCCCGACCGC
>DASQGA010000190.1:0-3394 GCA_035632855.1 Gaiellaceae bacterium
GCGACGAGCGCAGCGCCGAGGGTGGCCGCGGGGAGCGCTGCCGCAGCCAGCTTCCTCACCGAGGCGACGGCCACCGCCGCCCCGCCGGCCAGGGCGACCGCCGCCCACGCGACCGCGAGCAGCGCGATGACCACGCCCCCGGCAGCAGAGACCAGGAGGGACGCCGCGGCCAGGGGCTTGAGCAGACCTCCGCGGGCGACCCAGACGAGCGCGATGCCCGCGGCGACGCCGAGGCCGGCGGCGACGCCGAGCAGATACCAGTCGAGCACTCCATCCATCAGATGGTTGCTCGGTAATTGGCGTGCGTTGATTGTCGGTCGACCATCTAGGCCAGTGTAGCCAGGGCCTCGCTGCGGATATCCTCGGCCCGCGTGGATCTCGGGAACATCTTCACGATCCTGCTCTTCGCAGCGATCCTGCTTCCCGTCCTGCAGCGCCGGGCGCTCGAGCTGCGGCGCGTGCGCGGGCTCAGCGCATTGGAGCGCGCCCGCGGAACCCGTGTGATTGCAATGATCCACAGGCAGGAGACGGTGGGGTTCCTCGGCGTCCCTCTCTTTCGGTTCATCGACATCGACGACTCGGAAGCCGTGCTCCGCGCAATCCGGATGACGCCGGACGAGCGCCCGATCGACCTCCTCCTGCACACGCCCGGCGGCCTCGTGCTCGCATCCGAGCAGATCGCCTACGCGCTCGGCGAGCATCCGGCGAAGGTGACTGTGCTCGTGCCGCACTACGCGATGTCCGGGGGGACACTCCTCGCGCTCGCCGCGGACGAGATCCTGATGGACCGCGCCGCCGTGCTCGGGCCGGTCGATCCGCAGCTCGGCGACATGCCTGCCGCCACGATCGTCCGGGTCGCGCAGAAGAAGCCCGTCGAGAACCTCGACGACCGGACGCTCCTCCTCGCGGACGTGGCGGAGAAGGCGCTGCGGCACATGAAGCAGGTGGTCACCCTGCTCGTGACGCCGCGCCTAGACGTGAAGAAGGCCGAGAGTCTCGCGGAGGAGCTGGCCGGCGGCCACTACACGCATGACGACCCGATCACGTTCCCGGAGGCCCAGCAGCTCGGGCTGCCCGTCGAGGCGGGCCTCCCCGACGAGGCCTACGCGCTGATGGAGCTATTTCCGCAGGCAGGCAGGCGGCGACCGAGCGTGCAGTACGTTCCGCTCGGCGGGCCCGGAGCGCCTCCCCGAGGTCGCGAACGACCCTGAATGTTTCGGTTTTGTCCCAGGTGGGAATCATTTCCGGCGTCGTTCCCCCCTTCCGAAACGAGAACCATGCCTGAGAAGTCCGCTCTGCCGCTGCTCCTCTTCTTCACGAACGGAACCTCCGGACCAGCCCGCCGGATGGAGAGTCTTCTGGCCCACCTCGCGAGGAAGGAGCGTGACCGGCTCCGGATCTCGCGGATCGACCTCGACACGTCGCCCGAGTGGGGCGAGCGCTTCACGATCGAGGATGTGCCGACCCTCGTCCTGCTCAAGGACAAGCGCCCGGTCGAGCGCCTGGAAGGACGCGTCAGCTCGCCGCAAATCGAGCGGATGATCGCCCCGCACCTCGCTAGCCCGGCTCCTGAGCCGGCCGCCGTCTGACGGTCTAGGAGCCCGACGAAGGCTGCTCGAGGCGGCCTGCCACCTCGAGCAGGAACTCGGAGGCGCGCAGACCGTCGACCACGCGGTGGTCGAAGGTGCACGAGAGCCAGCCGATCGACCTGACGACGATCTCGCCGTTGCGGACGGCCGGGCGTTCCGCGATCCGGTGGAGACCGAGGATCCCGACCTCCGGATAGTTGACGAGCGGCGTCGCGAAGAGGCCGCCGAGTCTCCCCGCGCTCGTGACCGTGAACGTCGATCCCCGAAGCTCTTCGGGCTTCAGCGTCCCATCTCGCGCGCTCGCGGCAAGCCTCCGCACCTCGGCGTCGAGCTCCTCGAGCGACTTCGCGTCCACATCGCGAAGGACCGGCACGACCAGCCCCTCGTCCGTCTGCACGGCGACGCCGAAGTCGTAGCGCTCCCAGATCACGATCTCGGCACCGTCGAGCCTGGCATTCAGCTCCGGGATGACCCGGAGCCCTTCCACCGAGGCCGCAAGTAGATAGGCGAGGAAGGATCGCTCGCCCCGGTTCGCTGCCAGGTCGGTCAGGTCGCACTCCTCGACGACCGTCACCGCGGGGACGTTTCGGTGCGACTCCGTCAGGTGCTCGGAAATGCGACGGCGTATGCCCCGAATCGGGATCCGCCGCAGCCGGTCAGAGTCTGGTGCCTGACCCCGGGACACGGCCGGAGGAGCCGCGGCCGCCGCCCGGACGTCCTCCTCCGTGATCCGGCCTGCCGGGCCCGAGCCCAACACGCCGGCAAGGTCTACACCGAGCTCCGCAGCGATTCTTCGGACGAGCGGCGTCGCCTGAGGGCGGCCCTGGCGGCTAGCCGCCTGTTCTTCCGGGACCGGTCCCGGGGTCTGACCCCGGGACACGGCCGCTTCGGGCATGTCGCCGCCGCCGATCACCACGAGCGGTGTCCCGACGGGAACGAGCTCCCCCGCCTGGACGAGGATGGCGGACACGATCCCGGCAGCCGGCGAAGGCACCTCCACAGTCGCCTTGTCGGTTTGGATCTCGACGAGTGGGTCGTCCTCGGCGATCTCCTGGCCGGTCTCCACGAGCCAGCGGGCGACTTCGCCTTCGGCGACCCCCTCGCCTAGGTCAGGAAGCTTGAACTCGTACGCCATGCTCAGATGGTCGGTCGGCGAGTGGACATCTCAAAAATCGAGGAGCCTGCGGGCCGCCGCGGCGACGCGCGCCGGCGTCGGCATGTACTCGTCCTCGATCGACCAGAACGGATACGGCACGTCGTAGCCGGTGACGCGGACCACGGGCGCCCGGAGATCGAGGATGGCCTTCTCGGCGAGGCGGGCGGCGATCTCGGCGGCAAAGCCACAGGTTCGCGGCGCCTCCTGCACGATCACGACCCGCCCGGTCTTGGCGGCGCTGGCGAGAATCGCTTCCTCGTCGAGCGGGCGGAGCGACCTGATGTCGAGCACCTCGACGCTTGCGTCCAGCACGTCTGCGGCGCGGAGCGCCACTCGCACCATCGCGCCGTAGGCGATCAGGCTCAGGTCCTCCCCCTCCTGGGCCACCCGCGCTTTTCCGAGCGGAACGATGTGCTCACCGTCCGGGACCTCGTCCCGGGCCGTTCGATAAAGGAGCTTCGGCTCGAAAATGACGACCGGATCCGCCGAGCGGATCGCCGCAGCCAGAAGTCCCTTGGCGTCGGCGGGAGTCGAGGGGATCGCAACCTTGATCCCGGGGGTGTGCACGTAGTAGGTCTCGGGCGAGTCCTCGTGAAGCTCGGGCGCGCGAACCCCACCCCCGTAGGGCATGCGGATCGTGATCGGGAAG
>DASQGA010000191.1:0-2866 GCA_035632855.1 Gaiellaceae bacterium
CTCCAACTCATCAACTTCGCCCACGGGGACGTGTTCGCGCTGTGCGGGCTCTTCGCGAGCACGCTCATCCTGACGCTCTTCGATCTCTCGGGCGAATCGGCGGCCCTCTTGATCATCGGGGGGCTGGCCGCAACCCTCGTGATCGCGATGCTGTTCGGGTCGGTCCTGAACGCCGCGATCGAGTTCCTCGCGTATCGCCGGATGCGGAAGGCTCCGCGTCTGGCCGCGCTCATCACCGCCGTCGGCATGTCGTTCATCGTCCAGAACGTCGGCCTCGCCATCTACGGCGTCGGGTTCCGGTCGGCTCCCGACTTGATCCCGCGCTCCGCGGCCTTCTCGATCGGGGGCGTCTCGTATCCGTGGAACAAGCTTACGATCGTCCTGATCACCATTCCCGTGCTCGTCGGCCTGACCTATCTGGTCACGTCCACCCGCCAGGGGAAGGCCATGCGAGCGACCGCCCAGGACCCCGACGCGGCCGCGATGATGGGGATCGACGTGAACCGGACGATCTCGTTCACGTTCATCCTCGCCGGCGCGCTCGCCGGCGCCGCCGGGCTCCTCTTCCTGCTGCAGTTCAACATGCGCTACGACACCGGCTTCGAGCTGGGGCTGATCGCATTCACGGCAGCGGTTCTCGGCGGCATCGGCAACTTGAGCGGCGCCGTGCTCGGTGCGCTCCTGATCGGCCTCATCCAGTCGTTCAACGAGGGCCTCAGCTGGTTCGCGCCCGGAAGTGACTGGACGCGCTCGATCGTGTTCGGGATCCTGATCGCGATCCTCGTCTTCCGCCCCGAGGGCCTCCTCGGAGAGCGGACACCAGAGGGAGCCTGATGGGGACGCCCCGACAGCTCGGCGGCCGGGCGAGGGTGAAGAACGCCCTCGGCGGAGGGGTTCCGAACGGCATCGGCAAGGCCTGGGTTCGCGTCCCGCGGCGCGTCCGCGCCTTCCTGCCGCTCGTGATCGTCGTCCTCCTGGCGGTGCTCTACCCGTCCATCGTGGACAGCCTCCGTGGCCTCGCAGTGATCGGAGACTTCTTTCCGCAGGTCAGCTCGATGGTAATCATCCTCGTCTTCACGGTCATGGCCGTCGGCCTGAACATGGTCGTCGGCTACGCGGGCCTGCTCGACCTCGGCTACGTCGCGTTCTACGCGGCGGGCGCCTACATGTCCGGCTGGCTCGCCTCGGGGCAGTTCGAGCAGGTGAGCTTTCACCTCGGCTCGGTCGGGATCGACCGGGAGGCGACCGGCATCCATGTCTCGCTCTGGCTCGTCCTCATCCTCGCCGGGATCTTCACCGCGTTCACGGGGATCCTGATCGGGCTCCCGACGCTCCGCCTTCGGGGTGACTACCTGGCGATCGTGACGCTCGGATTCGGCGAGATCATCCCGCAGTTCGTCCGAAACGGCGACAGCATCGGGGGCTTCGACCTGACGAACGGCACGTTCGGGATCAACCCGATCGATTCGCCTGGCTTCGGCGAGGGGCTGAACGGGTCGCTCGGCTTGCCGCTCTCCTTCCAGGCGTCGTTCGACCGCGAGAAGCTCTTCTATTTCACCATCCTCGCGCTGCTCCTGATCACGGTCTTTTGCAGCGTCAGGCTCAGGGATTCGCGCCTGGGGCGCGCCTGGATCGCGATCCGGGAGGACGAGACCGCCGCGGCGGCGATGGGCGTCCCGCTCATGCGGACGAAGACCTGGGCGTACGCGCTCGGCGCCTTCTTCGGCGGGATCGCCGGCGCGTTCTACGCGAGCTTCAAGAGCGGCGCCTTCCCGAGCGAGTTCTTCTTCAACATCTCGGTCTTCCTGCTCTGCATGGTCATCCTCGGCGGCATGGGGAGCGTTTGGGGCGTCATCGCGGGCGGCGTCCTCCTCGGCTGGCTCAACATCGAAGGCCTCGCCGTGATCGGCGACCGCTTCAACGACGCGGCCGGCACGAACATCGAGATCACGAAGTACCAGTTCGGGATCTACGGGCTCATCATCGTGCTGATGATGCTCTTCCGGCCCATCGGCCTCATCCCCGAGGGACGGCGTAGGCGCGAGCTGGAAGACGAGGCTAGTGCGTGAGCGCCGCGGCGCCGAACCTGCTCGAGGCCCTCGACGTCCGGAAGGAGTTCGGCGGGCTCGTTGCGGTGAACAACGTGGACTTCACGATCCCGACCGGAAGCATCGTCAGCCTGATCGGGCCGAACGGAGCCGGCAAGACGACCTTCTTCAACATGCTCACGGGCGTCTATAAGCCGACCAGCGGGACGATCGTCTTCGACGGCAGCGACCTGACCAGGAAGCCTCCGCACGCGATCACGAAGCTCGGGATCGGGCGGACCTTCCAGAACATCCGGCTGTTCCAGCAAATGACGTCGCTCGAGAACGTTCTCGTCGGCATGCACGCCCGTCTGCACGGAGGCATCATTCGCTCGGTCCTCCGCACGCCGGGCATCAGGCGCGAGGAGCGGAAAGCCGCGGATCACGCGCGCGAGCTCCTGGCTCTCTGCTCCCTCAAGGGCCGCGACGAGGACCTCTCGAGGAATCTGCCCTACGGTGACCAGCGCCGCCTCGAGGTCGCGCGGGCGCTCGCGACCGAGCCGAAGCTCCTTCTCCTCGACGAGCCCACCGCGGGCATGAATCCGCAGGAGACCGCGGAGTTCACGACCTTCGTCGGGGAGCTCAGGACGAAGCGGGATCTGACCGTGCTCATGATCGAGCATGACATGAAGGTCGTCATGGGCATCTCGGACCGCGTCACCGTCCTCGACTACGGCGAGAAGATCGCCGAAGGCGCTCCCAAGGAGATCCAGAAGGACGAGCGCGTGATCGAGGCCTACCTCGGAAAGGCAGCCACAGCATGAGCTCACCCGAGACAG
>DASQGA010000192.1:0-7578 GCA_035632855.1 Gaiellaceae bacterium
GCCTCCTGGAGCAGCACCGTCAGCGGACAAGGCCGACGCGCATGCGGCACCCGCAGGATTGGCCGCGACTACGAGCCAAGGAGACGGCGTGCAGGCCTGGCAAATCGTGCTGGTCGCCCTCGGGATGGTGACCGCGGTAGCCCTCGGGTTGACGCTTGCCCGCAGAGGCCGCCGGCCACGGCCGTCCTCCTAAGCGCAGCCCGGACTCACAGCGGCTTTCAGTGGGCGTGGTGCCCGCCGAGAACGGCGAGCGACCGCAAGCGGCGACGAGCGTCGGGTGCGCGGCTGCCATTGTTTTCTATTGACCTTCCGGGCTCGAAGATTGATACTCGCGGTACAAGTCCGCCGCGCCCGGTTGGCCGCCGAGCGCCCACGATCCGAGGGAGGAACGATGAGGCGCTTCTCGATTTTCTCTGTTGCCGTTGCTGCGCTCACGCTTGCCGCGAGCGCGACGGCGATGTCGCCGCCCACTGGCCCGGAGGCCGCGCTGGAGAAGCACCACACCGGCGCTGTTCATGTCGACGCGTCCGAGCCGACGCCCCTGGTCCTGCGGAACTTCGAGCTGCTCGGGCAGCACGATCTCGGCACGCAGGACACAAACGGCGACGTGTGGGTCCACGGGGACTTCGCGTACGTGGGAACCTGGAGCGACCCCTGCACGGGGCGGGGCGTCAAGATCATCGACGTCTCGGATCTGAACGCGCCGAGCTTGATCGGGACGCTCGCCGCACGACCAGGAACCAGTGCGGAGGACGTGGTCGTCCGGCACGTCGACACGCCTTCGTTCACGGGCGACCTGCTTGCGACCGGGATCCAGCGCTGCGGCGAGGACCCCGCGCTCGATGGGCAGGAGTTCGGAGTTGAGTTTTGGGACGTGACCGACCCGACGCAGCCGGTGAAGCTCGCCGAGCTTGGGATCGCGCACGGCGAGGGCGGGGTGCATGAGCTTGATCTTTTCCAGCGGGGTGATCACGTCTACGCGCTCCTCGCGGTTCCGTTTGCCGAGTGGTTCGATCCCGTGCCCGGGGGCGACGTTCGGATCGTCGACGCCAGCAACCCGCGTGTGCCCGTCCAGGTCGGTGAGTGGGGAGCGGGGGCGCACGAGCTTTCGCCCGGCCCCTTCTTCGGACAAGGGAGCTTTGGCGCGAGCTATGGGCACAGCGTCCGCGCGAGCGGAAACGGAACGAGCGCCTACGTCTCCTACTGGGATCTCGGCGTCCTGACGCTCAATATCCGCGACGTCACGAATCCCCGCCTCGTCTCGCGCACGCAGTACGCGCCGACAGACGACGGCGATGCTCACTCGGTCGCGGAGTACCGCGCCAAGAGCGGCCTGCTCCTCCTGCAAAACGACGAGGACTTCGACCCGCGCTCGCCGGCGCGCATCCGGTTCCGCGACAGGAGCGGCATCGGCACCGAGTCGCCGGGCGCGGCTGCCCTCTGGCTCGAACCCGACCATCGTGTTAGGGCGCGCGTCGTCAGGGCGGCAAACGAGGGCTGTAGCCCAACCGACTATCCCGCGAACACGGAAGGCAAGATCGTGGTCGTGCGGACGCCGTTTCCGTTCTTCGACCCGGGCTTCGACCCGGCCGTGGACCAGGGCCCGCTGTGCGACCAGGCCGTGCAGGACACAACGGCTGCCGCCGCCGGCGCGGTCGCCGTTGTCCACGACTTCATCGCCGAGGCGACGAGCCCGCAGTGGTTCGACTTCGCCGAACCCCCCGTCGACATCCCCGTGCTCTTCACCAACCACCGAACGGCTCAGGGGATGGTCCGCGCCGGCAGGGCGACGCTCAAGGCGACGAGGCCGTCGTGGGGCTTCCTGCGCGTCTTCGACGCGGAGACGGGCGTCCAGGTGGCGAAGTTCGACCGACTGCCGAACGTGCACGCGCTGCCGCCGCCGCTCGGCGACTGGTCGATTCACAACACAGAGGTCGCGGACAGACGCGCCTACTCGTCGTGGTACTCGCACGGAATCGTCGCGCTCAACCTCGCGCCGCTCGACCGGCGAGGCATCGGCGATCCGAAGCTCGTCGGGCAGTTTGTCCCACCCGGAGCGCCCTCACAGTCCCCGGCGGTACACAGCGGCGTCGCCGAGGTTTGGGGCGTAGCGATCCGCGCTTCGGACAACGTCATCTTCGCGAGCGACATGAACAGCGGGCTCTGGATCGTGAAGCCGGTCGGGCGCGCCGCGCCTAGAACCCGGGGCCATTGAGCGGTACGTCCTCGCTCCCCTCTTCGCATGAGGGGAGCGAGGACGGCTTCGAGGCGCCCCGCGCTCTTCGAGTATCCACGGCGCATGCCTACGCGCGGGCCATCCAGTCTGGGCCTGAAATGGCCAGCCTCCGCACTCAGCGATCCGAGGTCTCAGTCAAGGATCGCGTACCCGTGATACGCACGATTCGCGGTAACGAAGCGTGACTCGGGCTGGGCCGCGGGCTTTAGCTGCGACCCAGCCTAGAATCGTGCCGAGGCCATGAGAGTACCCCCCGAGACTCGGCGTTCTCCGAATCGCTCTTGCTGCGGCCGCGCTCGCAGTGGCTGGCTGCGGGGGAAACGGCGAGGCCAGGGCCCCGGAGACGTTCACCGGAATCGCGCCCGAGGACCCTGGACCGATTCATGTTCACGGCCTCGGAGTGAACTCGGCGGACGGCTCGCTCTTCATCGCCACTCATACCGGGCTCTACCGGACGGCGCCTGACGAGAAAAAGGCCAAACGCGTCAGTGACCGCTATCAGGACACCATGGGATTCACGATCGCTGGACCTGACCACTTTCTCCGATCGGGCCATCCCGACGCACGCGACCTTCAGACTGGCACGCCGCCTCTCCTGGGTCTGATCGAGTCGACGGACGGGGGAAAGACGTGGAAGCCGATCTCGCTCCTCGGGAAGGCCGACTTCCACGTGCTACGCACGGTCGACGACCGTGTCTACGGCTATGACGCGACCAACGCGCGGCTGATGGTGAGTTCCGATCGGGGCAAGACCTGGACGGAGCGAAGCCCCCCGGGTCAGGTCGTCGACTTCCTGGTCGAACCGGGGGCCAGCGGGCGGCTCATCCTAGCGGCAGGGAAGGAGCTTTATACCTCGGAGGATGATGGAGCTACCTGGGAGCCAATCGGATTTGCCTCGGGCTTGCTCTCCTGGCCCACGGAGACGGGGCTGTACGCGGTTGATCCGACCGGCGCGGTGTTTGCGAGCGCCGACGGCGGCAGGAGCTGGACGCCGCCTGGTCGGGTGTCCGGGGAGCCGGCCGCCCTAGTAGCCGACACCGAGCTCGAGTTGTATGTCGCCCTTCACGACGGCACCGTCAAAGCCTCCGTGGATGGTGGGGCTACGTGGACGGTACGTTCGGCGCCCTAGGGTTAATGGGCATGGTGTGCGGCGACAACCGCATGACCGCGACCGCGTGCGATGAGCCACCGGTTGACCGGAAAAGCGATCACCCAGGCGACCGCCAGTGCAAACGCGAGCGAAGCCCAGAAAAGGGCGTCCGAAAGACCTGCCTCCATCGCGCCCGGGACGACGAGCATGACGCCGTTGTCGACGATCTCCATGACCGTGATCGAGAGCGTGTCGGCGGCGAAGGCCAGGCTCAGGGCGACGCCGAGCGCGACGCCGCCACCCAACAGCGGGCGAAGCGTGAACGAGTAGCCGAAGAGGTAGGCGAGCCCGACCGCAAGGGCCATCGTCGGCCAGTCTCCCCAGCCCTGCCAGGTCCCGATGACGAAGCCGAGCACCTCGCCGATCGCGCAGCCCGTCAAGCAGTGGGTGGTCGCGCTCGCCGCGATGCGGTTCAGGGATGGAGCTTGTTCTGCGTGATCGGTCATGGAGTACCTCCAAAATACCCCCCTAGGGTATATCCTTCACATTGACGAAGTCAAGCGAGGAGTGAGGACGCACGCCGATCCTGCGAAGCCGGGCCCGCCTACAGGACGTTTCAGGGTGCGGGCTACGCCGTTACAGCCGGCGGGCGCCGACGTACGTGGACGCGTACCACGAGTCCGAGAGGCTCGAGATCTTCACCACGTCGCCGGTATGAGGTGAGTGAATGAACGACCCACCGCCGATGTACAGACCGTTGTGCCCGAGTCCATCGAAGAAAACAAGGTCGCCGGCTTGTAGCTGGTCGCGGCTGACCGGGCTGCCGTAGCCGTACTGCATCGCAGCGTTGTGCGGAAGCGAGACCCCAACTTTGGCGTAGACGTACATGATGAACCCGGAGCAATCGAACCCGCTCGGCGATGCACCGCCCCAGACGTAAGGAACGCCCAGGTACTGCATCGCAATGCCAACCACACCGCCGTAGGTCGCGGGCGGCGGTGTGCTTCCCGAGGCGCCGTCGGCCGCTGGCTCGGCTCCCGAGCCGGTCGTGCCCGACGACGAGTTGGAGCTCCCCTGCTGGTCGACGACCTCCTGGGCCTGCGCCTGCAGGCGGCGCTGGCGCTCGGCCTCCTGTGCCTTGATCTTCGCAATCTGATCCTTGATCGTGGCGAGCAGCCGCTGCCGCTCCGCGAGCTGACCTTCGATCTGGCGCCGGCGCTCAGCCCGCTCGGCCAGCACCTGCTCCTGCTGCGCGCGAGCAGCCGCGAGCTTCTTCTCCCGGCGCTTGATCTCTGCCCGGTAGTTCCGAATCTCGCCGACAACGCGAGCGTCCTCCGCCGACACGCGGCTGATGGTGTCGACACGCTCCAGAAGCTCACCGAGGCTCCTCGACCCGAGCAGGACCTCGAGGACGTTGTCGTCCCCGCTCTTATAGAGGGCGAGGAGCCTGTTCGCGAGTGTGGCCTGCGCGTTCTTGAAGTTGCCCCGAGCGATAACGAGGTGCCGCCGGTTGACTTTCTCCTCCGCACGGATGGCGTCCAGCTTGATCTGCGCCGCGTTATAGGCGTCGACTGCCTTGCTGAGGCTCGAGTCGATCGCCTGGATGTCGGCCAGCACGCGCTGCGCCTCCGCCTGCTTGGCCGAGATGGTCGGTGCGGCCGTAGCGGAGGTGGCCGCGAGCAGCGCAGCCAGGGTAAGCAGCAGTGCGAGTGCCGTCTTTGGTTTACGGGGCTGGATCAGATAGCTCCACGATCGGGTGCACGGACATTGGGCAAGGGAACGCCCTTACGGGGCTGGGCGACGCCGCAAGGGGCGGATGCTAACAGCGAGGACGGCCAGGGGCCAGGAGGAGAGGACCAGAGCTTGTGCTGTTGGATACAACCCTGTCTATCTGCCCTGCTAGATGGTTGCTAGGGTGGCCGCTTCGTGCGCGGGCGTCTGCTTCCACGAGGGGTTCGCATTGCGCTTGCGGCCCCGGCCTTGGCGGTGGCACTCCTGGCGTCGGCCGGCGCGCGCGCCGACGATCCCGGGCTGCTCCGAAGTCAGGGCGATCTGCTGCGTTCCGAGAACGCAGCCCTTGCCGACCGTGGACGAGCGGCCGTCCTCGAGTTGTACGCCCTGGAGTCCCAGCTCGCACGTGCCGAGCGGCGTCTGGTGGCCCTTCGCACCCGCTCGCAGCAGCTGGCTACGCGGCGTGACGAAGCGCGCCGGAGCCTCCGGATCCTCCGTGGTGCGCTCGCCCTGGCCGAGAACCAGCTCGACGAGCGCCTACGCACTCTCTATATCGAGGGCGATCCCGACCCGCTTGCGATCCTCCTCGGCTCGGACTCCCTCAACAACGCCCTGACTGAGCTCGACAACCTCGGGCGCTTCGCGCGCCAGGACCGGGAGATCATCTCGGACGTCACAAAGACGCGCGCAGACGTCCGGAATGCCCTTCGGACCCTCGCGGCGGAGCAGGCCCGCCTGGCCCGACTGACCGCTGCAGCGGAAGCGGCCCGCGACGCGCTCTTGGCCGCGCGCTCCGAGCGGGCCGGCTACCTCGCCGAGCTTCGCCGCCGGCAGGGGCTCAACGCCGCCCAGATCGGCAGCCTGACCGAGCAGGCGCACGCTGCCGAGGTGAAGTCCCAGGAGCTCGAGGACGGAGGCTCGTCCGGCTCCGGCGGCTCGTCGGGCTCGTCGGGGTCCCCGCCCGCGCCGGTCCCAGCCGGGGCCCCGGCTGGCCCGGGCACACAGCTGACGGTGCAGGCCACCGGGTATGCGCTTCGGGGAACAACCGCAACAGGCGTCCAGACGAGCTGGGGCGTCATCGCCGTCGACCCGAGCGTGATCCCGCTCGGCACCCGGATGACCGTGCCCGGTTACGGAGAGGGCGTGGCCGCAGACACGGGCGGCGGGGTCAGGGGCCTTGTGATCGACGTGTGGTTCCCCACCCGGGAGCAGGCGCTAGCCTGGGGCCAGAGGACGGTCACGATCACTCTCCACTAGATGGTCGACCAACCATCTAGAATTTGTCTGTCCCAGGTAGCCCAGGGAGGACGATGAGCGGGGGTTCGGTTCCGGAAGAGGTGCATGTCGAGAAGACGCTCGAGGAGCTGCGCGTTCTCCTTGTCGACGATCACGATCTCTTCAGACGCGGGCTTGTCAACCTCCTCTCGGAGCACGGGCTGCATGTCGTCGGCGAGGCCGAGAACGGGGAGGTCGCACTCCGCCTCGTCCGCGAGCTCGCTCCCGACGTCGTGATCATGGATCTCAACATGCCCGGCCCCTCCGGAGTCGAGGTGATCCGCCAGATGACGGGCATCGCACCGCTAACGCGGGTGGTCGTGCTCACCATCTCCGCCGACGACAGCGACGTCATCAACGCCGTCATGGGCGGAGCCTGCGGCTACCTCCTCAAGGACTCCTCGGTCGACCAGCTGATCGCCGGCATCCGCTCGGCGGCGGCCGGTGAATCCCTCATCTCGCCGCAGATCGCCGCCAAGATGCTCCAGATCCTGCGCGCCCAGCGCTCGAGCGTCGATGCCGCCGAGACGATCAGGGCAGAGCTCTCCGAGCGCGAGATCGAGGTTCTGAAGCTCATCGCCAACGGCAACGACAACGCGGCCATCGCGCGGGCGCTCTTCATCAGCCCGAAGACCGTCAAGAACCACATCTCGAACATCCTCATGAAGCTCCAGATGGAGAACCGCATCCAGGCAGCCGTGTACGCCGTCCGAAGCGGAATCGTCTAGGAGGGATTGGTGGAACTTCGCTCGTCGTCGGGGTGCGATGGTCTTCCGAGGCAAGGACGCAGGGAGTGCCGATAGCAGCGCTATCGGTGCGACTGAGGACGCCGCCTCGGGGCGAGCAGCGCGACCCGACGGCACTGCTGCGTTTCGCCAAGCCCTCCTACTAGCGCTGGAGGGCGACGGCGCGGCGGGCATGGATCCGCTGGCGCAAGAGCTCGAGCAGCGCGCGGAGGCGGATGAGCTCGGCCTGTCCCTGGGTCCGCCGCTCGGAGAGGCTTCGGAGTTCCTCGAGCTGGATCGGGTCCTCGTCGAGCCGAGCCAGCTCACCCATCCGCTTCTCGATCTGCACCCGCTCTGTCTCGAGGCGGAGCGCTCGTGCACAGCCGTCCGTGAGCGTATTCTCCATCTCCGCGAGCCCTGCCTCGTCGTCCGGGGCCGCGTCGAGGAGTGCGCGAATCTGATCGAACAGAAGGGGGGAATCGTTCGACATTGCAGTCCCCCTAGTATCGACGGGGTGCCGC
>DASQGA010000193.1:0-12112 GCA_035632855.1 Gaiellaceae bacterium
GTCTTCCTGCGACAGGCAGCGGTAGGAGACCGGGGTCAAGCGCCGGCGGGAGCGGCGATGCGCTCCTCGACGTGCGTCACGAAGGCGCTGCAGAGGCGACGTCCGAGCACGTTCCACTCGCCGATCCGCTCTGAGAGCTCATTCCGTGCCCTGTCGGCATCGAGCCCGAGCGCCATCGCGCCGGGATCCGAGTGGTAGTGGCTGATCCACGTTTCGACGATCGGGCGCGTCACCTCGCAGTGGAACTGCGTGCCCCAGACCGACTCTCCGAGGCGATAGCTCTGGACGCAGACGGAATTTCGAGCCAGCTCGACCGCACCGGCTGGGAGCGTCGACTGGTAGCTGTGCCACTGAAAGGCCGAGAAGCGCTCCGGCAGCGGGCCGAAGACGGGGTCCTGGGCAGCTTCAGGCGTGAGCTCGACCTCGAACCAGCCGATCTCGGGCACCGTGACCCTGCTCACGGTGCCGCCTGCCACCTCGGCGATGAGCTGGCTGCCGAGGCAGACCCCGAAGGCCGGAATGCCCGCCTCGAGCAGTGCTCCGATCGCCTCCTTCTCGGGCTGGAGCCAGGGGTGCTTCTCCTCTTCGTGCGTGTTCATCGAGCCGCCGAAGATCATGGCTGCGTCGTACTCGGCGACCGGGTGCGAGGGTGGCTGCTCGAGCGCGTAGCTCACCTGGTGGAGCTCGTGGCCCGCCTCCCGCACGGTCTCGCCGAAGACACCGGCCTTGGAATCGGTCCCGTGGATGATGGAGAGAACGCGCATGGCGCCTAGCTTAGATGGTTGACCGGCGACTACCGCACCCACGGATGGCGGCCCAGACGCGTCGCCAGGGCGCACCCTCGCCCTTGTCAAGGCTTCTAGCCTTGCCTGCGGGCGATGGCGCACTCTGGCTTGGTCTGACCCGTCCCCGCGGGCACGCCAATTACCGATCAACCATCTCCGAGGCCTCCCGGCGAAGCGCTTCCTGGAGGTCGTTCGCGGCGGGCCCTGGAACGCCGGGTCCGAGCGCCCGGCCGTCCAGCTCGACGACAGGCATCACCTCGCGGATCGACGAGGAGGTGAACGCCTCCTCGGAGCCCGCAAGGTGCGCGAGGGGAAAGGCACCCTCCCGGACCTCGTAGTCACACTTGCCCGCCTCCACGATCAGCGTCGCTCGTGTAACGCCCGCGAGGATGCCGAGCTCGAGGGCCGGGGTGTAAAGGACGCGCTCGCGCCGCCACCAGACGTTGGTCACGGGGCCTTCGAGGACGACGTCGCCGCTCGCCAGGAAGACCGCGTCATCTGCACCCCGGCGGCGCGCCTCGGCCTCGGCGGCCATGTTGACGGCGTAGCTCGTCGACTTCACGCCGCCGAGGAGCCACGGGGCGACGGCACGCAGGTCGGCCTCGAGCCCGAGCGGCAGCGAGATCATCTTGATGCCCTGGCGCCGGCGCTCGTCGAGCCCGCCCGGGATCGAGCTTACGAGCGCAAGTGCCGTGGGCTCCTTGCGGTCCTCCCGGCCCGCCGTCCAGTAAAGGCGCAGCGCGCAATCGGGGGCACCGGCCTCCTCCAGGGCGGCGGCGGCGAGTGAGTGGCACTCGGCGCGGTCGACGTCGGGCAGGCCGATCCTGGCTGCCGAGCCGGCCAGACGGTCGAGGTGCTCGTCCAGCTTGAACGGACGCCCTCCGTAGACACGCGTGGTCTCGAAGGCCGCGCGGCCCCGGACCAGGGCCTCGTCGTCCGCATGGAGGACGGGCTCCTCCGGATCGACGAGCCCGCGGCCCCGGACCGCGACTGCGAGCAGGGTCATGCGAGCGCCGGCTCGCGCAGCGGCGCGCCGATCGCAGCGAGGAGAGGGCGGGCCTTCACCCACGACTCCTCGATCTCGGCCTCGGGCTCCGAGTCCCACACGATGCCGCCGCCGACCCAGAGATGGATGCGCCCCTCCGCGACTGCGAACGTCCGGATCGTGAGCGCCAGGTCGAAGTCGCCGTTCGGATGGATCCGGCCGATCGCGCCCATCGACGCCCCGCGCCCGACGGGCTCGAGCCGTGCGATCTGGTCGACGGCCGCGATCTTCGGGGCACCCGTGATCGAGCCGCCCGGGAAGGTCGCCGCGAGGATCTCCGCCAGGCCGACGTCCTCCCGCAGACGGCCCTCGACGGTCGACACGAGGTGCGAGACACCCGCGAGTCGATGCTCTTCGAGTAGCTCCGGCCAGCGAATGCTCCCGGGCTCGCAGACCCGCGAGAGGTCGTTCCGCTCCAGGTCGACGATCATGACGTGCTCCGCGATGTCCTTCTCCGACCCGGCGAGCTCGCCCGTCGAGCCGAGCGGGCGCGTCCCCTTGATCGGCTTCGTCCAGAGGCGGCGCCCGCGCCTGGCGAGGAAGAGCTCGGGGGAGGCCGACACGATCGCCCATCCGTCGGCGAGGAGCGGCTCGCCATAGAGCGGGGCGAGCGGCGCCAGTCGGGCGGCCAGGCTGCGTGGGTCCCCTTCGAAGGGCGCGGACAGGTGCTGGACGAGATTCACCTGGTAGACGTCCCCGCGCGCGATTGCGTCCTGCACAGCCTCGATAGCGGCCGTGTACCCGACGTCGGTCCAGGAGCGGCGCCAGGCGCCGACGCGGAAGTCCCCCGTCCTGTCGCTCCGCTCGACCCGTGGGCGGATCCTGCAGGCGGCGAGCGGGAGCCGGCACGGCTCGGCCGGTTGGGGTGGAGTCGTATCCCGGCGGAGGACGGCCGAGAGGCCGTAGCCGAGATAGACGTCGGCCGTCTGGTCGCCGCCGAAGAACTCGCTCTCCCGAAGGTAGTCCTCCACCCGCGCGAAGGCGTCCTGTGCGTCCCAGAGCTCGAGCACAGCTTTACGCTAATAGAAGAGCGCCAGGGCGCGGTCCACGGGCACTCGTAGAATCATTCCGTGGACGGGCGGCCGATCGGCATCTTCGACTCCGGGGCAGGCGGGCTCACCGTCCTCCACGAGTGCCTCGTCACCATGCCGCACGAGGATTTTGTCTACCTCGGCGACGGTGCGCGCTGCCCTTACGGCCCGCGCCCGGCCGACGAGATTCGCCGCTTCGCGCTCGAGATCGCCTCCTACCTCGAGCGCTGTGACGTCAAGCTGATCGTGGATGCCTGCAACACCGCCACTGCTGCAGCCCTGCCGCTGCTCCAGGAGCAGCTCTCCGTTCCGGTCGTCGGCGTGCTCGCCCCGGAGGCCCACGCGGCCGTACAGGCGACCCGAAACCGCAAGATCGGTGTCCTCGCGACTGTCGCGACCGTGGAGAGCGGACGCTATGCGGCGACCATCCGGGCGCTCGATGCAGGCACGTCGGTCGTCTCAGTCGCCTGCCCGAAGCTCGTCCCGATGATCGAGGCGGGCGCCGTCGACGAGGGTCTGCACGCGGCCGTTCGCGAGTACGCGGCCCCACTCAAAGACGGCGGGGTCGACACAGTGATCCTCGGCTGCACCCATTATCCGCTGATCCGCCCCGTGTTCGAGCGGGTCTTCGGGCGCGGCACGGCGCTCATCTTCTCGGCGGACGAGACTGCGCGAGAGGTCGCCGAGACGCTGGCCCGGCGCGGCGTCGAGAACGACGGCGCGCGCGAGGGAGCGTGCCGGTTCCTGACGACGGGTTCGCCGGAGGAGTTCCGCGCGCTCGGCGAGCGCTTCCTGCAGCTCCCGGTCGGAGCCGTCGAGCAGATCGCGGTCAGCGAGCTCGAGCTCGCAGCGGCATGAGCGTCCCGAGCCGTGAGGGTCGCCGCCCGGACGAGCTTCGCTCCGTCTCGATCGACACGGGCTTCCTCGAGCAGGCCGATGGCTCCGCCCTCATCTCCTTCGGCCGCACGCGCGTCCTCTGCGCGGCCTCGATCGAGGACAGCGTCCCGCGTTGGCTTTCCGGCAGCGGGCGCGGATGGCTCACCGCCGAGTACGGGATGCTCCCGGCCTCGACGGGCCAGCGGATCCGCCGCGAGGCGAGCGAAGGAAAACAGAAGGGCCGCACGGTCGAGATCCAGCGGCTGATCGGGCGCTCGCTCCGGGCGGCCTACGACATGCAGACGCTCGGCGAACGGACGGTCTGGCTCGACTGTGACGTGATCGAGGCTGACGGCGGAACCCGCACCGCGGCGATCAGCGGTGCCTGGGTCGCGCTCGCTCGCGCGGCGGCGAAGCGCGGACTTCCGGCTCCGGCCGACGTGGTCAGCGCAGTCTCGGTCGGGATCGTGGCCGCTGAGCCGTTGCTCGACCTCGACTACGGGGAAGACTCGACTGCGGAGGTCGACATGAACGTGGTCATGACCGGCGACGGGCGGTTGATCGAGGTTCAGGCGACGGCGGAGCAGGTGCCCTTCGAGCGGGCGCAGCTCGACGAGCTGCTCGGGCTCGCTGCCAAGGGCATCGACGAGATCGCCATCGTGCAGCGAGAAGCGGCCGCGTGAACGTGACCCCGGAAATCTCGGACTGGGAGCTCGCTTTCCGCCTCGTGCTCGCCGCGGGCCTCTCGGGCCTCGTCGGCCTCGAGCGAGAGCTCCGCGAGCGCGCGGCCGGTCTCCGGACGCACATGCTGGTCGGGCTCGGCTCCGCGCTCTTCACAGTCGTCTCCGCCTACGCCTGGGGAGATTTCATCTTCGACCGCTCGCAAGGGACGGTGCTCGACCCGACCCGAATCGCAGCCCAGATCGTGACCGGCATCGGGTTCCTCGGAGCAGGCGCCATCATTCGCCAGGGACTCTCGGTCCGAGGGCTCACGACTGCGGCGGGGCTCTGGGTCGTGGCCGCGATCGGAATGGCGGTCGGCGCCGGCTTCTACCTGCCGGCGCTCGTCACGACCGCCCTCGTGCTGGTTGGGCTCGGCCCCTTCCGCTGGTTTGAGGGCTCGCTGGGGCGGTTCCGTCGCGAGGGGCGCGTCCTCGAGGTCGATCTTCGCCCGGAGCAGCCGATCTCGGGTGTGCTCGCGGTGCTCGAAGGCCGGCGCAGCCGGGTCGACAACGTCGAGCTCGAAGACGAGGAGGACAGCCGGAAGCTCCGGATCGAGCTCGACCTCCCCTTCGGTGGGAGCGGGCGGGACGTGATCGAGCAGCTTTCGGCACTCGACGAGGTGATCGGCGTCCGCTGGAGGCAGTGAAGGTCGTCCTCGCCTCGGGGAACCCGCATAAGGCGCGGGAGCTCCGCGCCATCCTGCCCGGCTGGGAGATCGAGCCGCTCGTGACCGACCGTGACCCTCCTCCCGAGAGGGGGTCGACCTTCGCCGAGAACGCGCTCGGGAAGGCCCGGTTCGGCCGGAAGATTCTCGCGCGGGAAGGCGTCTGGGTCGTGGGCGAGGACTCGGGGCTCGAAGTGGACGCGCTCTACGGCGCACCGGGCATCCTCTCAGCGCGCTACGCCGGTGACGCAGCGACCGATGAGGCGAATCTGCGAAAGCTCCTCGACCAGCTCCGGGGGCAGATCACGGGCAGGCAGGCGCGCTACGTCTGCGAGCTGGTGGGCATCGGTCGGGGTGGGGACGAGATCCGGGCGACCGGCGAGCTCAGGGGGCGGATCGCCGAGGCCCCCTCGGGCTCCGGCGGCTTCGGCTACGACCCCGTCTTCGTGCCGGAAGGAGAAGAACGCACGGTGGCCGAGCTCGGCGACGCCTGGAAGTCGGTGCACAGCCACCGCGCCCACGCCGCGCGGGCCTTCGCGCGGGCCTTGGAAGCGCGCACCCCGGTCGAGTAAGGTGCGCCGGTGTCGCTCTTCTCACACGACACGAAGGCCGAGGCGCTCGGACGCGTCCCGCTCTTCTCGGGCCTGTCGCGGAAGGAGCTGACTCAGCTCGCGAAGGTGACCGAGGATCTCGAGGTCGCTGCCGGCAAGGTGCTCTGCCGCGAGGGCGAGACCGCACGCGAGTTCTTCGTCATCGTCGAGGGCGATGTCGAGGTCACGCGTGGCGGCGAGGTGGTCGCGACACTCGGGCCGGGCGACTTCTTCGGTGAGATCGGGCTCTTCGAGCACATCCCGCGAACCGCGACCGTGACGGCGAAGACCCCGCTCCGGTTCTTCGTGCTCCACAGCCAGGCCTTCTGGGGCTTGCTCGAGCACGAGCCGGCAGTGCAGAACAACATCCTCCGCGCCCTCGCGAAGCGAGTCCTCGCCGACTCTACGATCTAGGAGGACTCGGCGGAACGACGAGCGGCGTTTCACCAATCCCTCCTAGTAGATCGCCCTTAGGCCAGACCGGCCGGCGGCTCCTCGGCCGGCGTGCGAGCGCGCCCGACCCACCAGTTGATCTCCGCGCCCATGACGAGGATGTTCGCCATCACGTAGAGCCAGAAGAGGAGCAAGACGAGCCCTCCGAAGGCCTGAAGGGTCACGAGCCCCTCAGTCACCCGCACGAACAGGGGGAGGATCTGGAAGCTCGCCTGGAGGAGGAGGGCCGCGAAGATGGCGCCCGGGAGGGTCTCCCGCCACGTGAGGGGCTCGTTGGTCAGAATCCGGTAAACGCTCCACGCGAACCCGAGCACGAGCAGCGTCGAGACGGCGATGGCATAGACGTACGCGAGCACGGGGCCGATGTACGTCGTGTCCTTGGCGAGCTCGACCCCGAACGAGCTGACGACTAGCGCCACGAAGAGCACCACGAGCGCCGTGGCGGTCAGGAGCAGAACGAGGAGCTTCTGCTGCACGAAGGAGCGGTTCGGCAACCCGTAGACGATGTTGAAGGCGGACTCGAGCACGCTGAAGAACCCGAGCGCGCTCCAGAGAAGGCCGACCCCGCCGATGATGCCCACGGTGCCGGCGCTCTCGCGGATCGAGTCGACGACGGAGACGAGACGCTCGACCGAGCTCCCGGGGAACGCCCGCTGGAGCTCCTCGATCAGGTAGCTCGACTCGTTCTGCTCGCCGGTCAGCGCGATCAGCGAGAGCGCGAGGAAGAGGAGGGGGACGAACGCAAGGAGTGCGAAGTACGCGACCATCGCGGCCAGGTGCGTTCCACGGTCGCGCATGTACTTCCCCAGGATGGCCGAGATCGCGCGCATCGCCGGAGTCTAGGACTGATAGAGGCTGTGGTAGGTTCGCCGTATGGACGCTGCACAGGCGCTCGCCGACCTGACCGAGATCTCGACCCAGATCGAGGCGGCGCTGATTGCGGACGAGGAGGGCGCGGTGGTTGCGTCTACGTTCGCCGACGACGCGACTGCCGGCCAGGCCGCGCGGTCTGCGCTCGACCTCCTCGCTGCGGCCGAGGACGCCGGTCGAAACGGAGCTGGGCGCCTGACGCAGGTTCTGGCCGCGACCCACGCCGGTTCCGTCTTCGTGGTGCGTGGAGACGACCGGATCGCCACTGCGGTTACCGGCCCTGAGCCGACGGTCGGGCTCGTCTTCTACGACCTGAAGACCTGCCTGCGGCTCGCCGCCGAGCAGCCTGAGAAGCCCAAGCGGCCGCGGAAGAAGAAGGACGAGAAGAAGAGCGCCGATGCGTAGGACTCTCCGGTGGGGCGTCGTCGCTCTCGGGTCGGCTGCCGGCCTCGCGCTCTGGCGGCGGTCGTCTGGCACGGGCCGGGAGCGGGTCGAGCTCTACTTCTCGGACGGCTCGATGGTGTCCTTCCCGGAGGAGTCGTCCGAGGCGGCGAGGCTCATCCCGCTCGCGCGCCAGGTCCTCATCACCGCACGCGGGTGACGGACGCAGAGCTCGCGCAGCGAATCCGCGAGCGCGCGTATCTCGAGGGCGACTTCGTGTTGCGCTCGGGCCGCCGCTCCCGCTACTACCTCGACAAGTACCGGTTCGAGACCGACCCAGAGCTCCTGCGGGAGCTGGGCGAGCGGATCGCGACCTTCGTCGGCGCGAGTTCCGAGCGGCCGGACCGACTCGCGGGCCCCGAGCTCGGCGCGGTCGCGCTCGCTGCCTCGGCCTCGCTCGCCTCCGGGCTCCCCTTCCTGATCGTTCGGAATGCGGCAAAGGGATACGGGACCGACCGCGTGCTCGAGGGTGTCTTCGAGCCCGGCGAGCGGGTCTGCCTCGTCGAGGACGTCGTGACCACCGGAGGCGCCGCTGCCAAGGCCGTGGAGGAGCTCCGGGCGGCCGGTCTGGAGTGCCGGACGGCGGTCTGCGTGGTGGATCGCGAGGAGGGCGGAGTGGACGCACTCGCCCGTCAGGCCGTCCGGCTGACGCCGCTCTTTCGCGCCAGTGACATAGTTGGGGCCGGAAAAGACCCGCAAACCCGCATCATTGCGTGGAATCGCGGCCCCTGTTAGTCTGGTGCGGCTTCACCACGGACCCAAGACGGAGGAGGAGAGCGAAGTGACGAAATCCGAGTTTGTCGAGAAGGTGGCCTCCAAGGCCGACCTTTCGAAGCGCGATGCCGCCAAGGCGGTGGATGCCTTCCTCGACTCGGTTCAGGAAACCCTGGTGAGCGGTGAGGCCGTGTCATTCACGGGTTTCGGCAAGTTCTCGCCGCAGCGGCGGAATGAGCGCCAGGGCGTGAACCCCCGCACCGGCGAGAAGGTCACGATCCAGGCAGCAACGGTCCCGAAGTTCTCGGCAGGCAGTGGGCTGAAGAGCGCCCTTCGCAACACGTAGACAGGCTCGACCCTTCCGTAGAGGGCCGCCGCGAGGCGGCCCTCTGTCTTTAGGTTCTAGGGGAGGCGCACGGCGCCGTGGTCGTCGAGCGTCCAGCTTGGGTTGTGGGCGATCTCCCACGGATGGCCGTCGGGATCGGTGAAGGCGCCCGAGTAGCCGCCCCAGAACGTCGCGCCGGGCCTTCGAGTCACGGCCGCTCCGGCAGCCTCGGCCTCCGCGACGACCGCATCGACCTCTTCGGGAGAACGCACGTTGTGGGCGAGCGTGATCCCGCCGTAGCCGCCCGTGTCGTCGACGCCGGAGTCGGCAGCAAGGGCATCGCGGTCCCAGAGCGCAACGACGATGCCCCCGGCCTGGAAGAAGACGACATCGTCGTCGGGCGCCGCCCGGGTCGACCAGCCGAGCGCCTCGTAGAAGGCCCGGGCGCGCGCCAGATCCCGGACGCCGAGCGTCACCAAGCTGACTCGCTGCTCCATGCCGGAAGCCTGTCATGGAGAGCCCTTCGATTCTAGACGAACATACGTTCGTCTAGAATCGGGCCATGCAACTCAGGCTGGATGCCGCCGACAGGCTCGTGGAGCTGGTTGAGGAACAGGGCGGAGTCCTCCCGGTCGAGGAGGCGGCCCAGTCGCTCTTCGCCCTCTCCCGGGCACCGGTAGGGCTCGCGCGCGATCTCCTCGCAGACGTCGTTGCCGCGGACTCGCGCCTCGACTGGAGCGGCCGGTCGGTCGGGCTCGCCGGTACCCAGCTCCCCTCGCTCCCGCTCGAGGCGGCGACGTACGTGGTCGTTGACCTCGAGACGACCGGTCTCGCTCCGGGTCGGGCCCGCATCTGCGAGATAGGTGCTGTCCGTGTCCGCGGCCTCGAGCTCGCGGCTGCGTTCGAGACCCTCGTCGATCCGGCGATGGCCTTACCCGCGGGCATCGCCGCGTTGACGGGCCTCACGGACGCCGACCTCCAGGGAGCGCCGACACCCGGGGTCGCGGTCGCCCGCTTCCTCGATTTCGCCGGCGACTGCGTGCTCGTGGCCCACAACGCGCGGTTCGACATCGGTTTCTTGAACTACGAGATCGAGCGGCTGCACGGGCGCCGGCTCGGCTTGCCCGTCCTGGACACGGTCTGGCTGGCGCGGCGGCTCCTCGCGGGCCGCGCCACGCGGGCGAGCCTCGCGTCCCTGGCGCACTTCTTCGGCACCTCGACTGCACCCTGCCACCGTGCGCTTCCTGACGCGCGGGCGACTGGCGAGATCCTCGTCCACTTGTTGGGGCTTGCCCAGGAGCGTGGAGCGCGGTCCGTCGCCGACGTGCTCGAGCTGGCGGCGCCCCGAGCTCGCCGGGTGCACGCCAAGCGCGGACTCGCTTTCGGCGCCCCCGAACGCCCCGGTGTCTACATCTTCCGCGACGTGCACGGACAGGCGCTCTACGTAGGGCGCGCCCGGGATCTCCGCACCCGGCTTCGCTCCTACTTCCGTTCGGAGAGGCAGCGGCCCGCGGTCGAGGCCGCCCTCGCCGCGCTCGACCGGGTCGAATGGACCGTCCTCGGCTCGGAGCTCGAGGCCGGCCTCGAGGAGCTGCGGCTGATCTGCGAGCTCAGGCCACCGGCCAACGCCCGGAGTGTTCGTCCGGACCGCTACGTCTACCTCCGCAGGCGGGGAGACGCCATGGTCGTCACGAGCCGGCCGGGCGAGCTCGGGCCGATCCGGAGCCGGCGCCGAGCCGAGCGGGCTGCGCGAGCCCTCGCGGGAAGCTCGAAGGAGGAGCTCGCGCTCCTCCGGTCCGGGGGCTCACTGCCGCGACTCAAGGCCCGTCTTCGCGACCTGTCCGAATCGCTTCGCTACGAGGAGGCGGCGAAGTTGCGTGACCGCATCAAGGGGCTCGAGGAGGTGGTACGCGACCTGCGGACCCTCGACCGGCTCCGCTCCCTGGGCGCGTGCCTGGTCGTCCCGGGCGACGAGCCGGGCTCTCTGCGCGGCGTCTTCGTCGCCGGCGGGAGGGTCGCATGCGTGCGGACGTTCCCGGTGGCGGGGGCCGGCGTGGCCCTCGAGGTCCGCGCAGGCCTCGCGCTTGCCTGGGCGGCCCAGGCGGACGGGACGACGTTCGATGCCGAAGCTGCCGATGAGCTTCTCCTCGTCGGCAGCTTCCTCCTGCGGACGCCACCCGAGCTCGCGGTCTCCCCCCTCGACGAGGAGTCGATTCTGGCCGCCTGTGCCAGGAGGGGTCGTCTTCGGGCAGGCGTAGCCTAAGCTCCGTTCATGAGGCAGGAGGTCGAAACCGGCCCCACGATCTCGGCGGGAGCATTCGCGGACCGGGTTGCCGAGGCGGTGGAGCGGAAGAGGAGTCAGCTCCTCCTCGGCCTCGACCCGCGTACCGAGCTGCTTCCGGTCGAGCTCCGGGCCGGGGCGCACGCCGGCCGAGCGGCGGCTGCCGACGCCTGTGCCCGCTTTTGTACGGGACTCGTAGACGCGGTGTGCCCGTACGTCGTCGGAGTGAAGGTTCAGCTCGCGTTCTTCGAGGCGCTTGGCGCCGACGGGGCACGTGCCTTCGAGGACGTCTGCGCCTACGCCAGAAACGCAGGCCTCCTGGTGATCGCGGACGGGAAGCGCGGCGACATCGGCTCCACGGCGCGGGCGTACGCGGATGCATACCTCGAGCGGCGCCAGGACGGTTCTCCCCCGGCGGTCGATGCGCTCACGGTGAACCCGTTCCTCGGGAGCGACTCCATCGAGCCCCTGGTCGCGGCGTGCCGGCGCTCCGGCACCGGCATCTTCTGCCTCGTCCACACGTCGAACTCGGGCAGCGTCGACGTCCAGGACCTCGCGACCTCCGACGGGCGACGGGTGTGGCACCACCTGGCGGAGCTCGTCCATCAATGGGGCGTGGAGCTCGTGGGCGACAGGGGGATCTCCAGTGTGGGCGCGGTGGTCGGCGCGACCTACCCCCGCGCGGTCGGGGAGGCGAGGCGCCTGATGCCGAAAGCAATCCTGCTCCTGCCGGGGATCGGCGCTCAAGGAGCGACGCCTGCAGATGTGGCCCGGGCGTTCACGAGCGGGCCGTCGAGCGCGCTGGTGCCGGTCTCCCGCTCGATCATCTACGCATTTCGGGTTGACGGCGCCGACTGGCGCAAGGCTGCTGGCGCGGAGGCCGCCCGCCTGCGGCGGGAGGTCTGGGGGGTTGCCGGGTGGTAGACGGCGACCAGGTTCGCGAGTGGGCTCCGCGCCTGCTCGCGCCGGTCGCGTTCTTCGTGGCCGCAACGGTGCTCGTGCTCGTGGTGCACCGCGCTCTCAACACGAACAGCGGTGCGACCGTGAACCCGCCTGGCCCCACGGTCGCCGAACCGGGGACGACCGTTTCCCAGCCGACGACGAGCACCCAGGGCGGGATCTCTACCGGCAGGAGGTTCTACCGCGTGCGACCGGGTGACACCCTCGATGCGATCGCGGCGCGCTTCAAGACGACGACTGCCGACCTGGTCATCCTGAACCCGAGGATCGACCCGCTGTCTCTGAGCGTGGGCCAGCGAATCCGCATCCGTTAAGCGACGACAAGGAGGGCTCGGCGAAACGAGCGCAGTGCCG